>JAIXUZ010000144.1 GCA_027483285.1 Bacteroidota bacterium | reverse complement strand
TTTAGTTTTTTTAATGTTGATTTTATTGCACTATCCCACGGCGCTAATATTAATCCGTGGTTTAGTGTTGGGCTGATTTGCCCACAAAGGATAGGAAGTGCTTTTTCTATTTAGGAACAATTGGCATTCATCCCAATAGGCACGGGCCTGGTTTCGGGTTTGGAGTATCAGGCGTTGCAATGTCTTTTCATCTACCCTTTCCGATACATCGGCATTATTCTTAAATACAATACCAAAGCGGGTTACATGGATATTCTGGTTTTCAATAATGCGCGCGTAGGCATAGTAAGCCAACACTATTTTTAATCCGGAGAATTCATAGTTTTTGTTCTGATAACTATAAGCACCGCCATTTAATAATAAAGTGTTTTCTGCTGAGGTTGGGTTATCAAGAATATCCTTGTAAAACACTTCACCAACCAGTGGCTTCAAATCAAATTGCTGCGCTTGTAAAATGTATGGATTGATGCGGGTAGTATCATCAATATTTACCGATAGTTCTTTATAAGTGGCAAAATCAGTTGCCAAGAGTAGTTGGGGCATAGCTTAATGGTTTTATTGCATAATTATTACTTGGGTTTATGGGTGTGGCAAACAAGCTGAACAGCTCAGAAAATACTTCTTCCATTATTAGTCGCTCATTCAAAGTTTGGTAGGAGTAATAGTTTACAGCCTGTTCGATTTCCTGGCTGGAACCCAGTTTGCCTGCTACTTCTTTACCAATCAATACAGATGGTATACCAAAACACAAGCGTATATTATCCTGCACCGATTGTTCAGTATATTCAAAGTGCTTGTCAAAATTTTGTATATCAACCTTTAGCAACTTAGGGTCCGATTCTTCGCCCGGACTTTCTACCATCATTATCTTACCCACATTGTCACTGCCTTGAAAAGAATTAAGTACAGTGTGTAAATCCATCCGCGATTCATCATTTTCAAAATACCCCCTGTGCACATAAATATGCGATGCCATAAAATTGGTACTTATGGCCCGCCACTTATAGGTTTTGATCTCCGAATCGGTAATACAATCTTCTAACACAGCGTCGGCTGTAGCACGAGGATATTCATTTCCATCAGCACTGTACCAGTATACCTGGCCTTTGTATTTGTCCCAGCCCCCGGCAGCTTCAACCTGTGCTTTTATCGCAGAAGGTTCAGGGTTATAAATATCAATATGGTCAATGTTATCTTTACGTATTTGCCTTAATCGTTTTCGCCCCCAATCGTTATAAACGGCAATTTTTCTTGTGTAATTTATTTCATCGGGTATGCCCAACCTGCAATGTTCAAAAGGTATATGGCTTATTGATGATATTTTAAAATTGGCATTATAATTAATGTGCATAGCAAAGCCACGATGTAAAGCATAATCATGAGCCGTTTTTCTTAGCAAAATATCGGGTGTTTGCTTTTGCGTATTGGTGTGTTTTTTGTAAAACTGTTTGTCTTCAAAACCCTGCCCTGCAATAAACTTAGTATACACATCAATACATTTGCTGGCCACTGCCGAACCCTGCACTATATCTGCTACACGTTGCGGGTAACAATTGTCTATATCGTAATTTACTATACCGTCTACCTGATTATTTGTAACACTAAACCGCGATGCGTTTTTTATTATTGAAGTTCGTATTTCAGCCATTATTGTTTTGGGTTGTTTTTTTTAGTTCAAAGTATTTTTTATAGATATCTGCAGGGCAACTCATACATACATCTTTGCCTGTCTTCTCTTTGTATGCTTTGGCAAATACATTGCGGCCTATCGGGTTGTGCATAGCCCAGCTAATACCTTTGGCAAATAGTTCGGTTAGTTCCATTCTGTATAGATTAAAAACTCCGGAGCAATAGCTCCGGAGTTGGATTGAAAAATTAAGGGGCAAGCAGGTTATTCAACATCTCTTTTGTTGCTGTGTAATCTCCTGCTAATAGTGAGTAGGGTAAATGTGGTTCCCCTTGCTGTTCAGGCGTTTTTAATACAATGGAGTATGCGCCCTGGGTATCGTTGTCATTAATAATCCTGGAGCATTCCACTATTTCAAGGCCTGAATTATAGCCATATATCTCAAATGCGGATGCATCGCCGGTACCACGGTAGTTATTTTCAACTATAGCTACCAGGTTGCCCGCTTGTACCATACTTTCCAGCTGGCTCTTAATCTCAGGGCCATTGGCAAATACCTTGAATGATATTTTATGTTCGTAAGTATCAAAGTATCTTCCTTTCCTTAGTACAGTGCCTGGTTCATTACTATTATTACGGCCCTCAATTTTGTATATATATCGCGAAGAAATCATATTGAGAGATAATGCAAGTTGATTGATGCCCGAATCTAATGTAGAGTCAAACATTATGTTGTCTATATCATCTCTGTTTATCAGGTATAATATATCTTTTGTTCCAACTACCAGTGGTTGGTCGCAGTTTATTAAAATAGAGGCTGTTATGCCTGTGCATGCTGACATGTTTTTATTTTTTTATTTGTTAATAGGCAACTTGTACCAGTTCGTCTTCCAGTACTTTGGCATCTACGTTTACAGAGAATTCAACATAGTATTTCCTGTCATCACGAGAAAACCAGGAGTCTAATTCTGATAAGTTATTGCTGCTTTCAACGCCAATAGCTAAATTGTCGGTAGTGGTTAACACAGCCCTGTGTGGCATGTATAGTTTATCTCCGTCATCAAAATAATCCCTGATGTATCGGTCGAAAAAGTTTACGGGGATAACGGGTATACCTTCAAACATTATTGCCTGGTAACCACTTTCAATACGTGTAAATGACGCATCTAACTGCTGTGAGCGTAGTTCCTTTACATATTGGTCTGTTAAGCTTTGTGTAGCAATGTAAACCAGGTTGTTTTGCTCACGCAGGCGGTAGTCGGCATTGTATTTTAATGATGCAAATATGTTGGTAGCTACCATATTTGTTGTGTCGGTATTGGTAAACGCTTGTGCTACATAGCTAGTTTGTGCATTGCGGCTTATTTCCACGCGACGGGGCGAACCTGAGGTCGGAGCAATTGCAAACAACTGTTTCCAAAAGCCATCAACGGGATTGAAATAATCAACATCTGTACCAACTGTTAGCAGCCCATCAGGATCTTCTTCAGCTGCTGTATCGCCAAACCATGATACGCGGAATAATGCCTCAAGCAATGCATCGCTCATGCGGTCTTCCAAAAAGTTTGCAAAGTCGGTATCGGTTAGGTCGTCACGACTGATACCGTTTTTTGTGCCCCATACAAAAAAGGTTTCTTTTATTGTATCCCAGCATTCACCAAATTTCTCAGCTATAATTACCGGGTTCCAGTATTTCTCTGAGTTTTGAATGGTATTAGTGCCTACCGGCGTTGAGCAACCAGTTTTCTTTTTTCCGGTAAGGCCCATCAGCCCTAAAAATACTATTTGCTGCTTGGCTTTTATCCCCTCAACAATTTGATGGAATTCTTTTAACGAAGGTTTGTTAAATGTTTTCTTAAATATGGCACCTGAAAGTGATTGAACTTCCTTGCCATTAAAGGTTAAGTCTGTAGGATTTAGAATTGGCATGATTTTTATTTTAACTTTTAGATTTTAGTTTATTTATATTCTTTGCGGCGTTCTGTGGCTTCTGATACACGGTTTCTATCAACCGGGGCATGACGCGTTAATACTTCTTTTTGCCTGCCTTTAGGCTCGTACGTGCTTTGTATTTGTGCTTTTATACCCTCCAGTTCTTTTACCAGGATACTCTCCGCTTTATCTTTTTCTTGTAAACGTGTTTGCAATGATTTTACCGACTCTTTAAGGGCATTTATTTCAGCCGTGTCATCCTCTGTATGTGGAATAACTGAAAGGATATTGCCATCTTCATCTGTTTGCAATACGGTTCCGTTTTCAAGCACATAAGTTCCTGCGGTAGCTGTTGGTGCAGTTTCGTCGGCTCCCATGTGTAGCGTATCGCCAACACTGGGTATTTCATCAGAGCCCGAAATATAGATTGGTTCGCCGGTGTCAAGCTTATCTGCTAAAGATGCCTTTATAGCCCCTTGTCCTGATAGCTTATGCATAATAGTTTGTGCTAGTTTTAGCGCTTTGTTCATGTTTGGTTTGTTGTTGTTTGTTTTTTCCTTTTTGGGATTTAGCATAGCAAATGCCCGTTCCTGTTCTACAATCTCGGTAACAAAGCCCAGGCCTAAGGCTTCCGTTGCCGATAGTGTTGTCTGGTTATCCATCAATTCCCGCAAATTATCCGGATCGCCGTTAGTATGCTGATAGTAAAAGTTCAGGATACGTTCTTCCGCTTTTTTCAATTCTTCAGCATATTGGTTTACGCTGTTGTAATTGCCTGTTACATTGCCCCAGGGGTTGTGAATATAAAATTCTGAGTTGGGCTGTATTTTTCGCTTGTCGCCGGCTAGTGCTACAATGGTGGCTATTGAAGCGCATAAGCCATCAATAATAGTAGTAACCGGCTTTTTTAGCGACCGTAAGTAATCGTAAATGGCAAAGCCCTCGGTTACGTCTCCACCCCGCGAGTGAATATGGACAATCAATTCGTCGAATTTGGCTTGTGCTTTTACAGAGTGTATTACAGATGTTAGCGAGGTGTAGCCCTGCTCCTCAATTTCGGCATATTGTTCGTTTATTATATCGCCATAGATATAAATATGTGCAGTTTTTGGCATAAGTAGGTTGGGTTTAATCAGTTCTTTGGTTTAGTTTTTTTGTCAAGTATATCGCTTGATTTTTTTAAACGAATACTGTCTGTTTTTTTGTTAAAAGTTCATGTTTAAGGTCGTTTAGTTTAGTATCAATTGCAGTTAATAATTTTAGTTTTTCTACTTTTGATAATGTGTTGGGTTTATGTTTTATTAGTAGTTCAATAAAACGGGTAGCAACCTCGGTCTGCTGTTCGTTATTGCAGCTGTTTACTATGTCTATGGCTCGTTCTGCGGTATTCATTGTTCTTTATTTAAGCGCACTTACTTAATAATATCTCGTCTTTATCCAGTTCTATAACCAGTTCGGTAACATTAACCCTCAGGCCATTTGTTTTGCATAACTCAACATTGTCTAAATAGGCATTTTCGCCTTTGTATATTGGGTTGTTGTAAACATCAGTGTTGTAGTTGGGTTCTGTTAAGGCCGATATAAAAAGTTTATCGCCGTTGGCAAGTGCGTAGGTTCCATTAATTTTGGCTGGCATGTTTGGTTTTATTAATATTGTACTATATTTGACAAGTGATTTATTTTGCAAAGATACAACCAAACGACGCCGATTGTCAAGTAAAAATATAAAAAAGTTAATAACTTATATTTATGTTATCAGAAAAGCTTAAGACCCTGCGGGTTAAAAAAGGACTGACTCAGCAACAAGTAGCCGATGGTACCGGAATTACTAAACAAATGGTTAGCTTATACGAGATTGGTAAAAACACACCAACCCCTGAAACCCTTGCCACTATTGCTAAATTTTTCAAGGTCGATTCGTCTGTGCTTTCGGGCAATAAAAATAAGCCTAAGTTAATACAAGCAGTATCACCACTACCGGGTGTTAAAATAGAAGGCCCTTCTTTTATACTTAATGACAGGGTAGAAACGCTTATCCGTTCGCTTGACATTAACCAGAAAGACTTTGCAAGCAAAATTGGCGAAGAGCCCAATACAATTTCTCATATTATTAAACGCCGTATAGGTGTTAGCTCTAAAGTGCTTGAAGGTATTGTGCGCAACATTAAAGGTGTTAATACACAATGGTTGCTAAGTGGCGTTGGCCCTATGTTTAACGAGAAAGTACGTGCATTGCCTTATTACGAGGTTGATGTTACGGCTGGTAATGTTAATCGTATTTTTGATGGCAAAGAAACATCGCGCGAGAGTTTATTGGTGCCTGGTTTTGCCGATTGTGACTTTGCAGTGCCTGTTTCGGGCCACTCTATGTACCCACGTATTTCAAATGGCGATATTATTATTTGTAAACAGATTTACGACCTTGAAGTGGTTGAGTTTGGTCAGATATACCTTATTGTTACAGATGAGCGCCGCATGGTTAAGTATGTGCGCAAAGGCAGCAAGCCCGATAAAATACTGTTAGTGTCTGAAAACCACGAACGCTTTGATGATTTTGAAATAGCACGAAGTAAAATACGTCGCCTGTTTTTAGTAAAAGGCTGGGTAAACAAAAACGAGATTTAAGGGTTTAAATTCTGCCCCTCTTTTTTAAGAGGGGCTTTTTTTATGGATAAAAAATATTTTCAATACGGCAATGCTAAGCAAGAGGTAACTGTTTTCCGCAGGGGGCTTTCTAAAGGTAAGTATGTTTTTGTTGTGCATGGTTTAACAGAAAGCCAAGACGGCGAAGAACTACAACACCCTAGCTTTGACGATTTCTGGAATACCTTTATTTTAAGTAACAGCCAGTGGCACCAATACCATTTTACCTACGTGCATAACGAGCTTAAGCCATTTATAATTAGTGAACTTAATAAGGAACTGCAAGGCCGCCCCGGCGATAATATTATTGTTAAAAATATTGCAGTGATAAGGGGCAGGTAGTTATTTTATTTAAGAATATTCTTTGTAAGCACAAATACTGCTTTTAGTATTACTTAAGTTCAAGTTTTTCTATTTTATTGCCAATGGTCACGGCTTTCATTTCTTCTTCCAATGCTTTAAAATCGTTTTTAAAAGCTATTTTTAGCTGCTTGCCTTTTTGTAGTAGGTGTATTTCGTCGCAGGTATCGCTTATTGTTTATCATTAGAATGCTATCAAATATGCGGTAGCGAGGGTGCAGAGGTATACTTTGTTCTTAAGAAGTGGTAATAAACCAGCCTCAATACTTAATCAATATTATTTTTCATAATAGCGGTCATGCTATTACTGTAGTTGCGGTAGTATATGTAGGTACGTGTTGGTAGTTTTGCAACGTTATAATTTTTTGATACCTGCTCATAAAAAGTACTGTCGGCGCCGTATTTATTTTCAAAAATATTTTTTTTAAATACTTCTGTTTTGCCAAATAGTGTGGCAAATAGTATGCAATCATCTACGTGTATGGTGACATTATTATTATGCACATCGGGTACGTAATGGTCTTCAAAAGCATTTACAACAGTCTCGGTGTGTGTAGCTACCAAATCATAATTGGCCATAGCGTTTAGGCATGTTGACAGGTGGTTTACTTTGTACTCATCATCGGCATCTATAAAACTTATATAGGTACTATTGCACAGCATAATGCCGCGATTAATAGTATTAGGTTGACCCCTGTTTTTATGCTTTAAATAACTTACTTTATCTTCAAAGTGTTGTACATATTCAAGCAATTTGCAGCTTGTTTCAATATCGCTTCCGTCATCTAAAATTATTAGCTCAAAATCTTTAAAATCCTGATTTATGACAGAGTCAATGGCTCTTTTAGCCATTTCAAAAGGGGTATTGTAGGTCGCCATCAATACGGTTATAGTTACCTGGTCTTTTGTTTTCATTATGCTTGTGCACTATATATTTTCAAGTAACAAGAGTTTTTGCAATTAATTTTTAATTAGCTTTATTTGTGTGCCGTTATTATACTTTAATTCTAAGGATTATTAAACAATATAAAATAATTCACTCCAAATAAGTTATTTAAACAGCTATAGTGCTATTATGTTTTAGCCCTTTGTTTCTCCTTACCATTGGTAACAGCAGCTCAACACGGCAGTAATACAACCCAAGGCGAAAATTACTAGTCAGCATTTTAGCTTTTAATAAAAAATTGTGCATTTAAATTGTTCATGTTTATTCATGCCATTTAAACTTTTTTCAAAAAAAAATACTATTACCCTGTACACCATATCATAAAACAATTATATATTTAGCTTACTTTATAGTTGCATGTTGCGCCTGTAAAAATACTAAATACTGTTATGGAGCAAACCAATACCACCACTCCCCTCATTGCCAGCAGCCTAACAGAACTGCAATTTAACACCTTGGTGGCCCATAGCCACGATTGCATAGCCCTGCTTAATGCCCATGGCCTATTTAGTTATGTATCTCCATCGGTTGAACGTATTTCGGGCTATGCCCCTGCCGAGTTGCTGGGCAATGTTAAAGATGATTTTATTCACCCGGCCGATGCCCCTGAATATGCCCGACAAATAGAACAGCTTAAAGCCGCCCCCGGGCAAACCATACAGCTTACCTACCGTTTTAAACACAAAAACGGACAATGGAACTGGGCTGAAGCAATTGCCACAAACAGCATTAATGTAGAAGGAATAAACGCCATTGTATTTAACTTTAAAAACATAACTGAGCGCGTTGAAACCCAACAAAAAGCACTAGCCGAAAATGCCAATCGCGATGCGCTTATAAATGCCATACATGATATTATTTGGAGTATTGATACCAACCGCTGCCTTATACACGCTAATACCGCCTTTTATAGCCACGTAATGGCTATTACAGGTAGCCATATTAATCCTGGCGATAATATTGCCTTTAAACACGTAAACGAGGCAACCGCTCAACTATGGGATACCTACTATACCCAAGCCTTTAATGGTATTGCCTTTGTTGAGCATTTAAACTTTTTGCCCACCCCCGATGGCATATACGAGGTTACCTTTAGTCCTATTTTTGAGGGCAACATAATAACCGGTGTAGCTTGCTATGCAAAAAACATTGCCGAGCGAAAAATTGCCGATGAGCGCTTGCGCATCAGCGAAAAAAATATGGCGCAAGCCCAGCGCATAGCACATGTTGGCAGTTGGGAAGTTTGCCTTAAACACCCAGACCCGAGCAGGTATCAAACCCGCTGGAGCGATGAGGCTTTCAGGCTTTTTGGTTACGACCCCCATACAACAGAGGCTAACCCGCAGTTGTTTATAGAACGTATACACCCTGATGACCGCGACTGGGTTGTAAATGCAATGGATGATGCCATTAAAGGTATACAACATACTAAAATAGAATTTAGGGTAGTACTGCCCAATGGTGACATACGCTGGATTACCTCAGAAATTGAGGTAGAAACCGACCCTATTACCGGCGCGCCTACTAAGGTAATAGGCAGCAACCAAGATATTACTGAAATAAAAGATGCCGCAGAAAAACTGCGTACCAGCCAAAATAACATGGCCATTGCCCAGCGCATAGCCCGCGTTGGCAGTTGGGATATTGAACTTAACAACGGCAACCCTTTTACCCAACCTGCCATTTGGACAGATGAAACCTACCGCATTTTGGGGTACGATGAAAATACCCAACCATCGCTACAAGCATTTGTTGATAGGTTGCACCCTGAAGATAAAGATTATGTACTAAACGCCTTAACCACCGGTATTGCCAATAATAATACCACCCCTATTGAGTACCGCATAGTACAACCCAATGGCACCATACGCTGGCTTAAAACCGAGGGGGAAATATTTTATAACGCCACCGGCCAAGCTACCCGCATTGTAGGCAGCCATAAAGATATTACTAAGCGTAAACTGTTGGAGCTGGAGCGCGAAAAAGTGGTAGACGACCTTACCCTTCGCAACAAAGAGTTGGAACAGTTTACCTACATCGTATCGCATAACCTCCGCAGCCACGTATCAAACATAATAGGTATGGCGGCCGAACTGACCGAACCTACCACACAGCCCGATATACAACAACTGTTTTTATCCGAAATAAAAAATTCAGCTCAAAAGCTTGATAACGTTATAAAAGACCTAAGCTTTATTTTACAACACAAACGCGGTGTTATTGAGGCCAAAGACTACGTTAGCTTTGCCCAGTTGGTAGCGGATATTACCAGTAGCTTAGGCAGCCAAATAGCAGAGCAAAATGTGCAAATAGAAACCCACTTTGAGGCAGAGGGCAAAACCTGTATAAAAAGCTATTTATACAGCATATTTCACAACCTTATTACCAATAGCATAAAATACCATAACCCCGCTATAGCGCCCCATATAACCATAAAAAGTAGCCTTGTTGATGGTATGGTAAAACTACACTTTGCCGATAATGGTATTGGCATAGATTTAACCCACAATGCCGATAAAATATTTGGCCTTTACCGCCGCTTTCATACCCATATAGAGGGCAAAGGCATGGGCCTATACATGGTAAAAAACCAAGTTGAACAGCTGGGAGGCACCATTACTGTTACCAGTGCGGTAAACCAAGGCACTCAATTTACAATACTACTACCTAACAGCTAATGCATAAAAGCCACGCAAATAGTACCAGCACCCCTACTTGTTTCATTTTAATAGATGATGACAATGTTGCCAACATGCTGGCACAAATGTCTGTAAAACGCTATTTTAATCAGCCTGTTATACACACCTTTACCAACCCTGCCGATGCTGTTAGCTTTATTACCGAAGGCGAAAAATACAACACCCTGCCCTGCACCGTTTTTTTAGATATTAATATGCCCATACTATCGGGTTGGGATGTGCTTGATAAGCTTGAAAAAATAATTAACGCCGGTACTACGGCATTCAACATCTACATCGTATCATCATCTATCGACCCTGACGATAAAACCCGCGCCGCCCAGCACCCGCTGGTAAAAGGCTATATAGAAAAACCCCTTACCCCCCAGCTAATGCAGGAGGTGTTTGCTGTGTAAAATAAAAATGGCCTATCTGGGCTGTTTGCCACTAAAAGCAATTAATTAGCAGGCGTTAAAACATCGGTAGGTATTACCTGTTTGCTAATGCCCGGCCCGGTATAAAAAGTTTCCATCCAGTAACCGCCGCCACCTTGAAAATACATTGCCTTAATTTTATGTTTTCCGGGCTTTAAATTTTTAGAGCCCGATACCTCTTTAGTACCGTGGCTTCCATCATTATCCACAACTACAGCATCATCTATCCATAGTTTACTCCCGTCGTCAGAAAAGGTAAAGAACCGGTATTCTCCCTCTGTTTTAATATCAATAAACCCCTCGTATACAACGGCAAAATTCTCGCCTGTATTTTTAATATGGTCAAGGCTAATTTCGTAAGTTTTACCTGTTGCTATGGGTGTTAAATCAGTCACATTGGGCAATTTTTCAGCGTTTTCGGCTATCTTGTAATATTTATAGTTTATTCCGTTAGCGGTAGCCGATTTTACAATGCGGTAGTTAGCTTTTGTTACCAGGCTTGCAGTATTTTCTGCTCTATTAAACATGCGTGCTTTTATAAGCGTAGTTTTTTGTACAATAAAGGGGGCTGTGTATAATTTTGATGTTAACTGAGGCTCCGTACCATCATCTGTATACCGTATTTCCCAGCCTTTAGGGGGTGCCGCTAATTCAACCTTTGCGTCTGCATCTACAAAAATATTTCCTGCTGAGTAGCGGTCGGTTTGCTTGGGCAAAAATTCAGGCCCTTCTACAACAAAGCGGGCAAACATATCATCTTCTTCATTATAGCCATCAAAAGCCGCTTTGGCAGGCCTGCCTACCCAGGCATGTGGCGTTTTTAACCCAAACAGATAGGCTACGGTTGCAGCATTATCGTAGGTGTAAATCGGGTTTTTAAATTCGTAACCCTTTTTTACCCCTTGGCCCCATACTATAAAAGGTATTTGAATCTCAGCCAGCGATTCTCCGCCATGGCCAAACTGAACCCCACCATGGTCGGCTGTTACAATAATTACGGTACTGCTTAACAAACCTGCATCTTTTACTGCATCCATCATATTGCCAATTAAGGAGTCGGCAACACCAACTGCTTTGTAATACCCCGGCGAACCGTGGCCTAAAGAATGCCCCGCATGGTCGCAATTATCTAAATGGATAAAAAGAAAATTAGGTTTCTTAGTCTTAAAGTAATTTATGGCATTGGCCATTGTGCCATATTCAGAGTTGATGGTTGTATCATAGTCTACCGCTGTTTTTTCAAACAAACGGCCAAATCCATCCCAGTTATATATAGCGCCAATTTCAAAGTTGGGCTTTTGTTTGTTCACTACTTCAAAAATAGAAGGAAACTCGCCCGTAGGGCCTGTAACATTGGGAGGCAGGTTATATTCTTCTCTGCCCCACTCGTTAGCAGTAATACCGTGTGCTTCGGGGCCAACGCCCATAATCATACTGGCCCAGTTTGGGCTGCTTACCGTTGGTAATACCCCTCTTGCCCTAAGCGTAAATGCCCCTTCGGCCATCATTTTATCCATATTAGGGGTATTGGCTTTTCTAACACCATCGGGGCTCATACCATCGCACCCAATAACTATTACATGTTGAATACCGGTAACCTGTGCCTGCGTAGTAATGCAAACCAACACGGCGGCTATAAAAGAAATATATTTCATACCTTAGTTTAAGGTAGTAAAATAGGGGTATTTACAATTAAATTGCAAATTATTATTATGTAAATTTAGTGTGTTGGTTATATCTTATTTTGAAGAATTAAAGCAGGCTTATAGCTATTCTAAGTAGAAACGTTTTTGCCCATTCCCCATTGGAAAAACTCCCCGTGGTTTCCCCTTCCATAAGATGGTCTTAGGAAGGGGAAGGGATGTCTCTTTCTCTCTCCACAGGGCAGATAAGGTTGTTTAATCTATTAATGCAACGGTGCCAACTACTTGTTTTTGGTCGCCACCGGGTTCATCGTATACTACTTTATAAACATATACATCAAGCTGGCTGCGTTTGCCAGATGGGTCGCTGCCATCCCAGTAATCATCAATACCATGGCCGGTGAAGATAAGCTCGCCCCAACGGTCGAAGATGTACAGGGTGAAGTTGTTTACACTCATGCCTTTGGCGCCGAAGCTGTCGTTAATGCCGTCATTATTCGGACTAAAGGCGTTAGGTATGTAAATGGTAAACTGTCCATCGATACGTACAACTCGAACTGAAGTGTCGCGGCAGCCGTAGCTGTTGCTAACGTATTGGGTAATAGTGTAAACACCGGCATTATTATACTCGTGGGTGCCACCAAGGGTATTCATCAGGGTATCACCATCGCCCATGGTATAGTAGCATACGGTAGCGCCGCTGCCCTCGTTAACCACGGTTACAAATGGGTCAAACATATCAGTCTGCTCAGGGGTAACGCTAAAGCCAGCCACCGGTTGTGGGTATACGGTAATTAGCGCATTTTGGGTGATACTGCCACCACAGGCCGAGCTGAAGGTAATTTGCAGCGATACGCTGTAAGTACCTGGGTCGGTATAGATATGTATTGGGTTTTGAAGTGATGAAGTATTACCATCGCCAAAATTCCATAAGTAGGTGGCAAGGTCGGCGTAGCCAGAGTTGTCGGTAAACTGAACCTCTAACGGAGTGCAGCCGCGTAGTTCATTGGCACTAAAATCTATAACAGGATCAGGATATACCTGTACCATGTTGCTGTAGTTAGAGGTGCAACCATTATCGGTAACACTTAGGCTAACGGTTTGTGCGCCGGTGTTGTTGAACGATATGTTGCTTGGGTTGATAATGTTTGAGTTTTGCACGTTGGCATTAGGGCCAAAGTTCCATACAATATCGGCCTGCCAGGTAAACTGGCCCTGCGCTAAGAAGTTGTAGCTGTTGTTGCCAAAACACTCGCCCACAGGTACGGTAAAGTATGCGTTGGGGTTAGGCATAATGGTTACGGGCAGGGTTGCTGATATTGGCGAGGTACAGCCATTTTCATCAACAGTAAGGGTAATGTAGTAAGTGCCTGGGGCAGGGTAGTTTACAGTAAATGGGCCATTGCCGGTACCGGTAATAGTAGCACCGCCGGTAGTAAACCAGTTGTAGTTTGCACTTGGCGATGCATTGCCGCTGTACACTAAGGTAATTGGGCTGCCTTCACATACAGTGCTGTCTAAGGCTACAAAGCTTGCAGTAGGGGTGGGGTTTACCACAACCGATTGCTGTACAACAGGCGATGAGCAACCATTGGCAGTTACCTGAAGGGTTACCAGTTTAGTACCTGGGGTGCTCCAGTTTAGTGAGTATGGGCCATTGAAGATGCCTGATACTACGTTTGCACCATCAAAATTCCAGGTGTAGGTTGCATTTTGCAGCGGTGCACCGGTATAGTAAATTGCGCCGTTATTATCGGTACACAATGGGCCGGTAGCGGTAAACGACGCCGATGGTATTGGGTGCACGATAACAGGGAATGAGGTAGTGTCTGACGAACAGCCGTTGCCGTTGGTAACAATAAGGGTTACAGTTTTGATACCGTCGGTTTGCCAGTTTACCTGGTATGGGCCTTCGTTATTACCCGATACTACGCTACCACCATTAAAGTTCCAGTTGTAGGTGTAGTTAGGGTCTTGCGGGCCAGTGTATATAATGTTGTTGTTAGCACCTAAGCACACCTCGTTGCTTGCAATAAACGGTGCGGTAGGGTTACTGTTTACTATAATTGGAACAGAGGTTGTATCGCTTGGGCAACCATTAGCGGTTACTTTTAGGCCTACATTATAAGTGCCTGCGCCAGGGTAGAACACTTCGTAAGAAGTTAAGCCACTCTCTTCAATGTAAACACTGTCGGGGGTAGTCCAGGTATATACAGCACCGGGAATTTGCGGGCCATTGTAGTTAAGTATAACAGGTTGGCCGTCGCAAACAGGGTTTTGTACGGCAACAAAGGCCGATACCGGAACATCAAACACAATAACAGTGTCGGTGCTCATGGTTGATGAGCAACCATCTTCGCTAACAGTCAGCTTAACAATGTAAGTACCTGCACCAGGATAGTCAAGGCTAAACGTATCTATACCATTTGCAATAATGCTGGCACCATTGCTTGCTACCCAGTTGTAGGTTGCGTTTGGCGATGCGTTGCCGTTGTAGTAAAAGTCAACAGGTTTGCCATCACACACAGGGCTTGCCGAGGTGATGAAAGCTGAAGTAGGCGTTTGGTATATAGTAACTACGGTGCTGCTTTGGGTAGAGGTACAACCATTCTCGCTAACGGTTAGCGAAATGTTATATACACCCGGGCCGGGATAAGTTATTGGGTAAACACCCGATGGGTTTATGTTGCCAATAGAGGCACCGCCGCTAATATTCCAAACATAGCTTGCGTTAGGCGATGCGTTGCCGGTATAGTCAACAGTAAGTGGTGTGCCATCGCACATTGGGCTGCCCGATGATACGAAAGCCGAGGTAGGCATATCGTAAACCGATACATTGGCGGTTACAGGGTTGGCTGATGCGCAACCATTCTCGGTAACGCTTAGCGTAACGGTGTAGTTACCTGCGCCAGGGTAGCCCATTTGGTAGTTGTTGCCACTAATTTGGGAAACGGTGGCCCCGCCGCTGGCAGTCCAGTTGTAAATTGCATTTGGCGAGCCGGTACCATTATAGGTAATTGATACAGGCTGACCCATACAAATGCTGGTGTCTGCAATGGTAAATGCCGCAGTTGGCCTGTCGTTAACAATTACAGGCACTATGGTTTGCGGAGAGGCGCAACCGTTATGGGTTACAATAAGTTTAAGGCTTTTAGTGCCCGGTATGTTCCAGTTGATGTTGTAAGGGCCCTGGCCCGAACCTGATGCAACAGTGCCATTATCAAAGCTCCATGCGTAAGTAGCATTTTGTGGGGCGCTGCCAGTATAGGTTACCACGCTGTTATCGTTAATACAAACAGGCGAAGTAGCGATGAAGGTTGAAGTTGGGATTGCGTTAACCACCAAAGGTTGGGTAACATCAACAGAGGCGCAGCCATTTTCTTCAACGTGCAGGGTTAAATCATAATTACCTGCTGATGCGTATTGCACAGCGTAATTCTGGTTAATGGTGTTGCTGGCAGTACCACCATCCCAACCCCAGGTAAACTGCGCGTTGGTTAAGCTGGCGTTGCCGGTGTATAATACGTTTACTGAAGCACCTTCGCAAATTGGGCCTTGTACAGTAAAGTTTGCGGTAGGTACAGTGTATACGGTT
This sequence comes from Bacteroidota bacterium, assembly GCA_027483285.1. GTDB lineage: Bacteria > Bacteroidota > Bacteroidia > CAMBQF01 > CAMBQF01 > CAMBQF01. The sequence continues at coordinate 5,928 of JAIXUZ010000144.1, read as the reverse complement.
ACAGGCACAGTATTGGCGCTTGATGAGCAGCCGTTTTCAGTAACATTTAATGTAATGTTATAATTGCCTGCACCAGGGTATACCAATTGCAATGGGTTGCTGGCAATACTGCCACCGTTATTTACTGTCCATGTATAGTTAGCGTTTGGCGATGCATTGCCGTTGTAAGTAATGTTTAATGGCTGGCCGTTGCAAATACTTGGTGCCGATGTTGCAAAGCTTGCAGTTGGAACCTGGTAGATAGTAACAGGAATGGTAGTTACTGATGAGGTACAGCCGTTTGCCGATACAGTTAAGGTGATTTGTTTAGTGCCTGCCGAATTCCAATTAATGGTGTATGGGCCCATGCCACTACCTGAAACAATGTTTCCACCGTTAAAGTTCCAGGTGTAGGTAGCACCTTGAACCTGCACCCCGTTAAAGGTAACGGTAGCGTTGCCACCAGCGCAAAACTGGGTATTACTTACGGTAAAAGTAGAGGTAGGCATTTGGTTTACCACTACCGCGCTGTTGCTGCTTGCAGTACAACCTGCTGCGTTTACAGTTAAGGTAACGTTTTTAGTGCCTGGGGTTAACCAGCTAACGTTGTATGGGCCTGCGTTGCTACCTGATGCTACTACAGCACCGTTAAAGCCCCATGAGTAGCTTGCACCGGTAATTTGGGTGCCGGTATAGTTTATAATTGCAGGCTGGCTGGTACATATGGGGGTAGGGGCAGTAAAGGTAGCCACTGGTTGTGGTTTAACAGTTACTGGCAGGGTAGTGGTAGTAGAAGAACAACCATTTTCTGCAACAGTTAAACCAATATTGTATGAACCAACCGCAGGGTATACCAATTGTAGCGTTGGGTTTGAGCTTATACTGCCACCATTGTTAACAGCCCAGGTATAAGTTGCGTTTGGCGATGCATTACCGTTGTAAGTGATGTTAACAGCCTGTCCATTGCAAATGCTGTTTGATGATAAGGTGAAGGTAGAAGTAGGTACCTGGTAAATAGTAACAGGCATAGAGGTTAAGGTTGAAGTACAACCATTAGCCGAAACTACTAAAGTAACAGTTTTAACACCAGGGGTGTTCCATGCAATTTGGTAAGGGCCCATGCCGCTGCCCGATACTACGGTGCCACCGTTAAAGTTCCAGGTATAGCTGGCGCCGGTAACAGGGGTGCCGGTATAGTTTACGGTAGCATTAGCACCCGCACAAAACTGGGTGTTGCTAATACTAAAGTTTGAAGTTGGCATTGGTTTAACGGTAACAGGAATGGTATTGGTAGTAGAGGTACAACCATTCTCAGAAACAGTTAAGCCTATGTTGTAAGAGCCCGGCGCAGGGTATACTAAATGCAATGGGTTAGTACCTATGCTACCACCGTTGTTTACTACCCAGTTGTAGGTAGCGTTTGGCGATGCATTGCCGTTGTAGGTAATATTGATAGGAGAACCATCGCATACACTGTTGGCTGAAGTAGTAAAGCTTGCAGTTGGTACCTGGTATATGGTAACTGGTACAGAAGTAACAGATGAAGTACAACCGTTTGCTGATACAGTTAGGGTAATAGTTTTTACGCCAGGGGTGTTCCATGAAATTTGGTAAGGGCCTAAGTTGCTACCCGATACTATAGTACCGCCGTTAAAGTTCCATGCGTAGTTTGCGCCGTTTATAGGAGTGCCGTTGTATATTACGGTTGCATTTGCACCGGCACAAAACTGGCTGTTGTTTACGCTTAAAGTTGATACCGGAATTGGGTGTACAGTTACAGGTATGGTATTGGTAGTTGATGAGCAACCATTTTCAGTAACAGTTAAACCTATGTTGTAAGAACCCGGCGCAGGGTATACTAAACGCAATGGGTTAGTACCTATGCTGCCACCGTTGTTTACAACCCAGTTGTAGGTAGCGTTTGGCGATGCATTGCCTGAATATGTAATGTTTACAGGAGTACCATCGCATACGCTGGCTGATGACAGGGTGAATGAAGAGGTAGGAACCTGGTAAATGGTAACAGGTATAGAAGTTATAGTAGAGGTACAACCGTTGGCAGTAACACTTAAGGTAATAGTTTTAACACCGGCAGTACTCCAGTTTACAGTATATGGGCCAAGGCCGCTACCCGATACTATAGTGCCACCGTTAAAGTTCCAGGTATATACAGCACCGGTAACAGGCACCGCGTTGTACGATATGGTTGCATTTCCGCCTGCACAAAACTGGGTATTGCTTACGGAGAATGATGAGCTCGGCATTTGGTTTACAACCACGTTTACATTGCTGCTTGCAGTGCAACCCGCAGCAGCTACAGTAAGGGTAATGTTTTTAGTACCTGCGGTAGCCCAGTTAACAGTATATGGGCCAGCACCAGAGCCTGATACTACAGTACCACCGGCAAAGTTCCAGGTATAAGTGGCACCCGGTATTTGTATGCCGGTATAGTTTACAGTACCATTGTTGCCAGTACAAAGTGGCGATGTAGCGGTGAACGTAGCGGTAGGCTGTGGGTTTACAGTAACAGGTACGGTAGTGGTGCCTGAAGAGCAACCATTTTCAGTAACAGATAAAGTAATATTGTATGCGCCTGCAGATGGGTAGTTTAACGATACAGGGCCTTGTCCGCTGCCGGTAATGGTAGCGCTGTTGTTAGCACTCCAGGTATAGGTAGCGGCAGTTGATGCGTTACCAGAATAAGTTGCGGTTAGCGGCTGGCCTGCACAAACAGTAGCTGCCGAAGCGGTAAAGGTAGAAGTAGGTACCTGGTATATAGTAATAGTTTGTGAGCTTACAGTTGAGGTACATCCGTTTGATGAAACCGATAAAGTAATTGTTTTGCTGCCGGCAGTGCTCCATGCAATTTGGTAAGGGCCAACACCAGAGCCAGTAACAACAGTGCCACCGGCAAAGTTCCAGGTGTAGGTAGCGCCGGGTATTACAGTGCCGGTATAGGTAACTGTGCCGTTTGCACCTGCGCAAAATTGTGCAGCGCTTACACTAAAGCCAGAAGTAGGCATTTGGTTAACTACTACTGTTTGCGATGAGGTAGCAGTACAACCAGCAGCTGCTACTGTAAGGGTAACAGTTTTGGTGCCTGCAGTAGTCCAGTTTACCTGGTAAGGGCCCATTCCGCTGCCCGAAGCAATGGTACCCCCGTTGAAATTCCAGGTGTAGGTAGCGCCGGTTATAGGGGTGCCATTATAAGTAATAGTACCATTTACACCGGTACACAATGGGGTAGCTGCGGTAAAGTTTGCAGTGGGTTGTGGGATAACAGTAATTGCAGTAGTAGTGGTTGAAGAAGTACAACCGTTTGCAGTAACCGCTAACGATACGTTGTAAGTGCCAACACCAGGGTAGTTAACAGTAACAGGGCCCACACCGCTGCCGGTAATGGTTGCGCCGTTGTTTACACTCCAAGTATAAGTAGCACCTGTAACCGGCGTAGCCGATACGGTTAATGGCTGGCCGTTACATACAGGGTTTGCCGATGAGGTAAAGGCTGCTGTAGGTATTGAATTTACAACAACAGGAACAGTAGTTGTGGTAGAAGTACAACCGTTTGCAGTTACTGTTAAGGTAATGTTTTTAGTGCCTGCGGTAGCCCAGTTTATTTGATATGGGCCTACACCATTGCCAGAAGCTACAGTGCCGCCATTAAAGCCCCAGGTATAGGTAGCACCCGGAATTACAGTGCCGGTATATGTTACGGTACTGTTTTGGCCTGTACATACAGGTGATGTAGCGGTGAAAGTAGAGGCAGGAGTTTGTATTACGTTTACGCTGGCGGTAGAGGTTGATGTACAACCGTTGGCCGCCACAGTTAAGGTAACGGTTTTAGTGCCCGCTGTAGCCCAGTTAATTGAGTATGGACCAGAGCCGCTGCCAGATACTACAGTGCCGCCATTAAAATTCCAGGTGTAGGTAGCGCCGGGTATGGTAGTGCCGGTAAAGTTAAAGCTGCCGTTGGCGCCAGTACACAAAGTGGTAGGTGCGCTAAATGGAGAGTTAGGTTGTGGGTATACAGTAAAGCTTACGGTAGTTGTGGTGGTAGAAGTACATCCACCCTGAACAACACTTAAAGAAACAGTATAAGTGCCGGGACCAGGGTAGGTAATACCAACGCTTTGGCCACTACCAGTAATGGTAGCACCGTTGTTTACAGTCCAGTTATAAGTAGCGCCGCTATTGGCATTGCCTGTGTAGGTAGTAGTCATTGCCTGCCCGTTACATACCGTTGCTGATGATAAAGTAAATGTGCTGGTAGGTATAGGGTTTACGGTAACTACTACCTGGTCGGTAGCGGTTTGGCCGGGGCATGCACCGGTTACGGTAACAGTATAAGTAGTGGTAGCCGCAGGGGTGTTAGTAATGCTTGCTGTGTTTCCAACAGTAGTAACACCATTGCTCCAAGAATAAGTATAAGGCGTTAATCCGCCACTTGCGGTTGCGGTTAAAGTTGCCGCAGTTGGCGGACCGCATTGTAGTTGGTCGGCACCGGCATTTACAGTTAAAGGCGCTACATCATTAATATAAACAGTAGTGGTAGAAACAGAACATGCATTGTTTACCGTAATTAATACTGTCTCCTGTGCTTCGGTAGCATTATCGTTTATAGCATTTATAACTACCTGTGCTGATGTTTGGCCCGCAGGTATGGTAACAGAGGTGCCAATGTTTTGATAATCGATACCGTTTTGCGCGGTACCGCCTATTATATAGTTAAATGTATAATCAGTAGTTAATGTAGCCGGAATTGAGAAGTTAACGTAGCCGGGTAAACAGCCTTCGTAAGCTCCGTTAGAACTTCCGTTGTATCCGCTACCTGCCGCAACACTAACAGTGGTGCTTGAAAGGCTGTTTTGGCCTAAAAATACTGCAGAGTCGTAAATATGGTCACCAGCATCGGCAATACATATGCGTAGGGTATAGGTTTGGCAAGGTTGTACTGTAGCGTTGGCAGTCATGGTGGTAGTAAAACCATCGTATTGAATAAACTGGCCACCAGCGTTGTCTACATAATGTTGAGCGTACGAACCGCTGTTAACATTATCAATAGTAATAGGTATAGTGGTTGATGGAACTAGTGCAATATTGGTAGGGCCACCAAATCCAGGGCCGCTAATAAAAAACGAAAACGCGTCGTTATAGCCTGCGTTTACATATTCCGGATATTCTTCAGAAGCCCAGATGTATTGAAAGCTAACCGAGGTTGACTGAGCAACAAAATCAAACTGTAAAACTGCACCATCAAAAGTAGCAGCACCTGCCTGAGCATCAAGTTCGGGTAACCCCGGGCGGTTTAAATTACTACCTGCGCCCGCCTGGTTATTTGGGCCAATAGCAAGGTTGCGGTTACCAGTGGTTAAAATAATACCACCAGCCAAACCTAAGTTTGTACCGGTATTGCTAAAAGAGCCTATAGCTTGTGCGCCGCCTGTGTAACTTACGTTAGAAACGGTTACACCCTGGCCTACGAAAAAGCTTTGTACAAGGGCGGTGTAGTTTGGTCCTGCGGGTGGGGCGCTTACCACTAGTTGCGCTTGTGTTTGCGTAACTGTTAGTAATAAAACCATCACTACTAGAGTGACCGTTTTGCGCATTGCGTGTAGTAATTTTTTCATAATCCGCATGCATTTATTGGGTTGAGAAAAGAACGGAATCAATTGGGTTTAGCTAAATTAATAGCAGGTGCATAGCGGGGTGGGCAAAAAAACTCAGGTTAGTTGCCGTGGTAAGTAAATAGAAAGGATTATGTAATAAGAAGGCAAACACCCTAAATTTGGATTAAATAGTACGCTGCTTCTTATTATGTAGAGGCGTATTTTATTTACATTATGTTTACTAATACTTGCTGTTGCTGTAAGAAAGCATAGCAATAGTGGCAAAAAAGCAGGTGCTTTTTTTATAATAAAATTAAGAACACAAGGTAAAAAGTAAATA
>JAIXUZ010000335.1 GCA_027483285.1 Bacteroidota bacterium | reverse complement strand
ATTACCTACGCGCCGGGTATAGCCTTGGGTTGCAATGCCGTTGGGGCTGATAACTATAGGGAATACATACAGGGCCATACTACTGCACCATTGGTTGCAGGGCAAACCTATTGCGTATCGATGTATGTTAGCTGTGCCGATAATGTGGTATGGGCCACCAACAACATTGGCGTACGTTTTACCAATACCCAATACCTACGCGATGCATGCGCCAACGGCAACAACTCGCTTATAAACCTTCCGCCACAGCTTAATTACAGCTGTGCGGCTATTACAGATACATCTAATGCTAACTGGGTGCGCATACAGTGGGATTATGTTGCAACAGGCGGCGAACGCTATTTTACCATAGGTAACTTCTTTAACAATGCAAACACAATAGTAGCATGCAGCAATAGTGGCGCTAACATCAACCCCTATGCGTATTATTATATTGATGATGTAAGCATTGTAGCCAATACGTGCTGCGCAGCAACCATTGCGCAGGTAAATAATAAGTGTATTACTGATAGTCCTTTTAATCTTACAGCAATAGCGCCTTTAGGTACAAACTGTAACCCAACGGTGAGTGGCACATGGAGCGGCCCTGGCATTACCAATGCCAGCCTGGGTACTTTCAACCCGGCAACTGCAGGTGTTGGTACACATACAATTACTTATACATTATCGTGCGGGCAAACAGTAACTACTACCATTATAGTAAACAATTGTGCTGCACTTACCATTTGCCAGGAACCCAATGGAAACCTAACCGTAACCGGTGGCACAGGTCCTTACCAATGGCAATCGCAATCTACCGTGCAAGATTGTAGCGGTTGCCCGTTTGGCCAATGTTTCCCTCCAATTTGCAATGGGGTAAGCACTACCGTTTGGACAACCTTTACTACCGGCGTTACAGCTACTCCGCCGGGTACATTCCCTTTCCGTGTTATTGATGCCGGTGCAGGCAGCACCACTATAACAACCTTAACGGGCATACCTGCCTGCCAGTGTGTATTGGCACTGTCAACATCAAGTGTTGCTGCTAGCTGTGGCCAGGCAAATGGTAGTGCTACCGTAAACGTAACTACCGGCACTGGCCCTTATACTTATGCATGGAGCAATGGCGGCAATGGCCAAACTATTAGCGGTGTTGTGGGTGGCACATACAGTGTTACTGTTACTGGTGGCGGCTGTTCCACTACTACTACTGTAAACGTAAATACTACAGCGGCAGTAACCGCATCTACCACACCTACAGCAACTACTTGTGGCCTTGCCAATGGTTCGGCTACGGTTACTCCTGGTGGTGGCAACGGCACCTACACCTACTCGTGGACTAATGGTGGTGGCAGTGGCTCTTCTATTAGCAACGTTGCGGCGGGGACCTATACCGTTACAGTTACCAGCGGTGGCTGTTCTACAACATCTACAGTTACCATCCCGCCATCAAACCCTATTACACTGGGCGTAACATCAAACAACACAACTTGTGGCCTTGCCAATGGCAGTGCTCAAATTACCCCATCGGGTGGCAGTGGCAACTACACCTATTCGTGGACAAACGGTGGTGGCAGCAGCTCTTCATTAACCAATGTCGCGGCTGGTACTTATACTGTTACCGTAACGGGTGGCGTTGGCTGTACAGCAACATCATCAGTAGTTATAGCGCCATCTACAGCAATTACGCTTACACCAGCATCAACCAATGCAAACTGCAACCAGGCTAATGGTACGGCAAGTATTAGCGCTGCGGGTGGCAATGGTAATTATACTTACTTATGGAGCAATGGCGGCCAAAACAGCAGTATCAATGGTGTGGTTACAGGCAACTATACTGTAACCGTAACCGACGGGCAAAACTGTACAGCTACCCTAAGTGTAGCTGTGGGCCAAAATACGTCTATGACATCTACCGTTAGCGGAACAGGTACTACATGTAGCAGTCCAAACTCGGGCACTGTAAACCTTACCGTAAATGGTGGCGTACCGGGCTACAGCTACTTATGGAGCAATAATGACACTACACAGGATTTAACAGGTGTAGCCGCAGGCACTTATACGGTTACCATTACTGATGATGCCGGCTGTATTATAACCAACACTTACGAGGTTGCTGCTCCTGAATTGCCAGTAGCTACTATTGTTTCTACCGATGAGAGCTGCAAAGGCCTTGGCGATGGCGAACTTAACCTAACCGTAACGGGTGGCACAGGCCCATACACTACAGTGTGGAATACAGGTGCTGTTACCGAAGATTTGGTAGACCTTGGTGCAGATACCTATACCGTTACTGTTACCGATGCTAACGGCTGCGTGGTAACACAAACAGGCACTGTGGTGCAGGGCCCTGATTTTCCTATATCAATAACCCAGTCAAACGGTGTATTAACTGCCTCTACCGCACCTAACTACCAGTGGTATAAAGATGGGGTAGTTATACCTAACGCAACAAGCCAAACATATACACCAACCCAACCCGGAACATACTTTGTAACTACATCGGTAGGTGCATGTAAATACGCATCAAACCTAATCACCATAGTATCGGTTACAGAGGCTACAAACTTTGCAAAGGTTGACGTATTCCCTAACCCGGCTACCGATAACATTACGGTTAAAGTTGATTTGCTATCTCCCCAAACAGTGGTGCTTAATTTGGTTGACGTATTAGGCCGCCGTATAATGCAAACTACCAATGGCAACAAGGCAAGCACTTACCAGTTCAACATATCGGTAAAAGACCTAAGCCAGGGCATGTACTTCTTAAACATCAATACCGATAATGAAACCAAATCGGTTAAGGTTATAGTAGGACAATAATGATAAATGAAAAACGAAAAATGATAAATAAAAGCCTCGCAGAAATGCGGGGCTTTTTAATTACTTTTTTTCAAACGACTCCGCATCCACCACGATGAAAAAATCAGCATAGATTTTATCGGCTTCTATTTTAAAACCAACGCCTATTAATTTAAGTAATCCAAAAGCAAATGCACCACTAAATGCAAGCATAAACAGCACACCTCCTACATCATTTATGCTCCTGATTTGTGTAACGGCTATTACAAATTGTATTGCCATCATAACAATAAAAAATCCGGCAAATGCTTGTATGAATTTTGTTAGTGTTAAGTTTAAAGTAACTATTGAGCTACTACCATCTGCTATAACAATACCAGTTATTGTAGGCAAAAAAGAAGTACTACGCGTATTAACCTGCTTCAAAGAAAACGTATCGCCAATTACAACCCCATTAAATCTTTCGGCATGGGCTTGATGCAGGTATAGCGGCGTAATTTCCTTTTTAATCCGTTCTAAAACTTCTTCTTTAGTGAGTTTGGTTTTATAGGTAATTACTTCTGAAGGGAAATATTTCATGGACTAAATGTAAAAATAAAACCCCGCCAAGTAATTGGCAGGGTTGTATATTATTTACTAGAAGCTAGCACCTAAAACCTAGAAGCTAAAACTATGCTTCCTCGCCAACACCCTCTTTCAGGCGTTCGGCGTTTTCAGCTACGGCAAGGGCATCAATTACCTCGCGGATGTCGCCATCCATAAACACAGGCAGGTTATGTGTGCTCCAGCCAATACGGTGGTCGGTAACGCGGCTTTGCGCGTAGTTATAGGTACGGATTTTAGCCGAACGGTCGCCGGTAGAAACCATCGTCTTACGTTTCTTGCTCATCTCCTCGTTACGCTTAGCCAGTTCCATTTCGTAGATGCGAGAGCGTAATACCTTCATAGCCTTCTCCGCGTTTTTCAGTTGCGATTTTTCGTCCTGGCACGATACTACAATGCCCGTTGGTATATGCGTTAAACGCACCGCCGAGTAGGTAGTATTTACCGACTGTCCGCCGGGGCCCGATGAGCAGAATAAATCTTTACGCACATCGTT
>JAIXUZ010000216.1 GCA_027483285.1 Bacteroidota bacterium | reverse complement strand
TGTTTAAAACGAATATTAGATGAATGTAGCCCAGGAACAATATAAAGTGTAATTATAAGCGAGAACATAATTCCACCAATTACCACAATGCCCATAGGTACGCGACTTTGTGCGCCTGCACCTAATGCCAAAGCAATAGGCAATGCCCCCAGGGCTGTCGCAATACTCGTCATTAAAATGGGGCGTAAGCGTAGCGTAGACCCATCTAAAACAGCCTCCCTGCGTTCCTTACCGCCCTCTACCAAATGGTTTATAAACTCAACAATTAAAATACCGTTTTTGGTAACAAGGCCAATAAGCATAATTATACCTATTTGACTAAATATGTTAAAAGTTTGGTTGAAATACCATAGCGAGAATACAGCACCTGCAACAGCGGGCACAGCCGTAAAGAATATTATAATTACGGGGTCTATAAAGCTTTCAAACTGTGCCGCAAGTAATAAATAAATTAACGCTACAGCCAGTAAAAGGGCAAATAAAACATTAGATGAACTTTCGGCATAGTCGCGCGATGCACCTGCAAGGGCCGTGGTAAATGAATCGTCAAGCACCTTGGCGGCAATTTTATCCATCTCCTTAATACCATCGCCTACCGTTTTGCCGGGTGCAAGGCCTGCCTGCACGGTTGCCGACATGTACCTGTTGTAATGGTATATCTGCGGAGGGCTGGCCGTTTCATCAAACTTAACTACGTTATCCAGCTGAATAAGCTCGCCTTTATCATTACGGACATACAGCGATTTTAAATCAAGCGGCTTATTACGGTCTTTATAATCAAACTGGCTCATTACCTGGTACTGCTTATTATTCATGGTAAAATAGCCAATGCGCGTACCGCTGAAGGATAACTGCAAAGCCTGCCCTATATCGGCAACCGACACACCCAACAGCTTCGCTTTTTGCCTGTCAGGAATAATGGTAAACTCAGGCTTGTTGAATTTAAGGTTAACGTCAAACCCCTGGAATGCGGGGTTTTTGCCAACCTCTTCCATAAACTTCGGCAAAACCTCTTTCAGCTTTTCAAAGTTTGGGGCCTGTATAACATATTGCACCGGCAAGCCGCCACGGGCCGCGCCGCCACTGGCCGATATGGTTTGCTCCTGTTGAACAAATACTTTCCCTTCAGAATAGCCACTTACTTTTTTACCTAAGTATGCAGCAATGTCTTTCTGGCTGCGTTCCCTGTCGCCGGGGTCTGATAAGCGTATGCGCACAAAGCCGGTGTTTACCGCGCCTGAGCCTGTAAAGCCCGGGGCTGTTACTGTTAGCACCATTTCTGATTCAGGAACAGAATCTTTAACCAGTTTGCCCAGTTTGAGCATAAAGGCATCAGTATATCCAAAAGATGAAGACTCAGGCCCGGTAATAGACAAACGCAGGTTGCCACGGTCTTCTAATGGAGCAAGTTCTGATTGTAGCAAACTACCAACACCTATGATTATACCTATACACGCCACCCAAATAATAACCGGCAGGCCCCAACCAACACGAATAAACGAAGCCAGCGAATTGCGGTAGCCGTTCTCCATCGCCTCAAAGAAAGGTTCTGTCATTATATAAAAACGGCTTTTCTTTTGGTTTTTACGGAATAGCTTGGCATTAAGCATTGGGGTTAATGTAAGCGATACAAACGCTGAGATAAGCACCGCTGCTGCTATAACCACACCAAACTCCCTAAATAAACGCCCTACAAAACCATCCATAAAAATAACAGGCATAAACACGGCAGCCAGGGTGAGCGAGGTAGATATTACGGCAAAGAAAATTTCTTTAGAGCCTTCAATGGCAGCTTCCATAGGACGCATGCCGGCTTCTATTTTTTTGTAGATGTTTTCGGTAACAACAATACCATCATCTACAACAAGCCCCGTAGCCATTACAATTGCCAGCAGGGTAAGAATGTTGATAGAGAACCCGAAAATATACATGATAAAGAAGGTGCCTATCAGCGATACCGGAATATCAATAAGCGGGCGTATGGCAATAACCCAATCGCGGAAGAAGAGGTAGATAATAAGCACCACCAGTATAATGGCAATAAGCAGGGTTTCTTCTACTTCCTCTACCGACTGTGTAATGAACTTGGTATTATCCAGTGCTACATTTAGCTTAAAATCTTTAGGCAGCTCTTTCTTTAAAACATCGTAGCGTTTGTAAAACTCTTCGGCAATATCAAGGTAGTTAGAGCCAGGCTGCGGCACAACGCCAAGGCCTACCATGGGTATACCTGATTCACGCAAAATAGTCTCCGGGTTTTCTGATCCTAACTCGGCACTGCCAATATCACCTAAACGTATGTTACGGTCGGCCTGGTTTGAAATTATCAGTCCTTCAAAATCAGCTTCGGTTTTTAAGCGGCCCAGGGTACGCACTACCAACTCGGTATTTGCACCATAAATTTTACCGCCGGGCACCTCTACATTCTCTCTGGTAATCGCAGCCGAAACATCGGCTGGAGTTAAATTATACGCTGCAAGTTTTTGCGGGTCTAGCCAAATGCGCATGGCATAGCGTTGCTGCCCCCATATTTGTATGGTGCTAACGCCGGGTATGGTTTGAAGGCGCTGGGCAATAACATTTTCTGCATAATCAGAAAGCTGCAAACGGTTAAGCTTATCGCTTTGTAATGTAAGGGCAACAATAGCATCGGAGCTTGCATCTTGTTTAGATACTACCGGCAAACCATCAATATCTTGTGGGAGTGTACGCACGGCTTGCGATACTTTATCGCGCACATCGTTGGCCGCGGCTTCTAAGTCGGCATCAAGGTTAAACTCAACCGTAAT
>JAIXUZ010000338.1 GCA_027483285.1 Bacteroidota bacterium | reverse complement strand
TTGTTGCTTTGCAGGTGGCCTATAAAATGCCACTCAATATCTGGTGGAAGCACAGCCTGCTTATCGCGCATCTCCTGTGCCTTATTCTCGCCAAACACCCGCTGCCCGCAATTGTAAGCTTCCAGCACCATATCGGCAGGTTTGGTTTTTGATACCGCCACCAGCCTTACGTTAGGGGGCAGGGTACTTTTTATTCCCGTAATCTTATCTGCTATACTCATGTATACCACAAAAGTAAATATAATAGGGTAGGAGTAGCGTGCATTTTATGCATCGGTGTAGAAATAAAATACGTTACTTTGCCACTATAAATTGATAGTTTTATAGTCATGTCGGTAAATAAAGAAGTTAAGCGCGTTACCACGCACGTATTACAAGAAATGAAATTAAGGGGCGAAAAAATCTCTATGCTTACGGCGTACGATTTCTCTTTGGCCCGCATTATAGACCAGGCCGGTATAGATGTTATACTGGTTGGCGACTCTGCATCTAATGTTATGGCCGGGCACGAAACTACCCTGCCTATTACCTTAGACCAAATGATATACCATGCCCAATCGGTAATACGCGCCGTAGGCCGTGCCTTTGTGGTGGTCGATTTGCCTTTTGGTACCTACCAGGGCAACAGTAAAGAGGCCCTAAATTCTGCCATACGTATTATGAAAGAAACCGGTGCCCACGGTGTTAAGCTGGAAGGCGGAACCGAGGTGGTAGAATCCATCAACCGTATACTAACCGCAGGCATACCCGTCATGGGCCATTTGGGGTTAACGCCACAGTCTATCTACAAATTTGGTACCTACACCGTACGCGCTAAAGAAGAGATGGAAGCCCAAAAGCTGCGCGAAGATGCCCGTGCCCTACAAGAGGCCGGTTGCTTTGCACTGGTGTTAGAGAAGATACCAGCAGCCTTGGCTACCGAGGTGGCTAAAGATGTGCAGATACCTGTTATCGGCATTGGTGCCGGTGGCGGTGTAGATGGCCAGGTGCTTGTGTTGCACGATATGCTAGGCATAAGCTACGAGTTTAAACCCCGTTTCCTTCGCCAGTACCTAAACCTTTACGAAGACATCCTTAACGCCACCAAAGGCTATATTGATGATGTTAAGAGCAAAGACTTCCCCAACGAGAAGGAACAGTACTAGCGTATAGGGGATAGCGTGTAGCGTGTAGAAAAATAAATAACGCTGTTAAATACTTGCCCTTAAGCAACCCTCATTAATGAATGTGCAATCGGTAATTGATTTTATTTCGGGGTTTATTGATGTAACTCCCGAAGAGCTGGAGGCAATGCACTCCCGCATCCATTTTAAGGCACTAAAAAAGGGGGAGTTTTTCGAGCGGCAAGATGAAGTTCCACAAAACATAGGCTTTATACTTAACGGTGCCATGCGCGTATATTATACCGATGAAAAAGGCACAGAACATTCGCTGGCTTTTGCTTTTGAAAACCAACCCATAGTAGCCTTCGATAGTTTTGCAAACCAGCTCCCATCGCATATATCGTGTGTGGCATTAGAGCCTGCAAATATTATCTATACCGGCCACGAAGAGTTTTTTAGTTTCCTTTCAATGTATCCTAAGTACGAGGTTTTTGTGCGCAATGTAGTAAGTCAGCACCTTATTAAAATTGGCGAACATGCAAGGTTGTTGCGTGTAAACCCCGTGCGCGAGCGCTACGAATTGCTTTGCAAAAACCAGCCCGAACTGATAAAGCGCGTGCCATTAAAACACATAGCATCGTATATGGGCATGTCGCTGGAAACACTAAGCCGCGTGCGGGCCGGAAAATTGTAATACCTGTTTTACTATTTTGACCTACGTCAACTTCTGTTTCTGAATTTTACACTTGCTTTGCCTGTATATTCAATAGTAGATAAGCCATGGCAGCACTTACCCAAAAAACGCCCCCAAAAGTTACGTTTAAGTATTTTTTAGAGCTGATTAATAACACGTTTGGCGCGTTAAGCAAACTCTCTGGCGCTTACCCTGATATTATGATGGGCGGCATACCATTCAACAGGGTATACCTTATACACCACCCATTCATCATACAGCAAATACTGCAAAAAAATTACAAAAACTTCCCTAAGTCTGATAGGTACGAGGTGCTGGGGCTGCTATTGGGCAAAGGCCTGGTAACCAATGGCGGCGACAATTGGCATAAACAGCGCACCCTTATACAGCCTGCCTTTCACCGCGAAACGCTTAAAAGCATCCACCAAATTACCGTTGAATCTACCGCCGAATTGCTGCAAAGCTGGAAAGCAAAACAAGGGAGCGATATAAACTTTACCCGCGAAATGGCGGGCCTTACTATTGATATTGTTGCCAAATCGCTGTTTACGGCAGACATAACAGCCGATAATATCCAAACGGTTTGGAACAACATAAACTATTTGAACGAGGCGGCCGACCGTTTGATAAGGGGATTGATAAGGCTAACCATATCGCTGCCAACGCCACGGAATATAAAAACGAAGAAATGCATTGCCGAACTGGATGCGATTATATATGGCATTATTAACCGCCGCAAGCAGGAAAAGAACCCGCCGCACGATTTGCTGCAACT
>JAIXUZ010000118.1 GCA_027483285.1 Bacteroidota bacterium | reverse complement strand
TACATTAAGTAATTATCAACCTCCTGCTTCTGCTCAATTAAAATAGCTTTCCACTCCTGTATGTCTTTATCTGTTTGAGAACTTAACTTTAAAGCCGATTTGTTTCTTAAATAATAATCATTCAGCCAATAGTCGTTTCCGGCTTTCAACGTTTCTTTTAAATCATCTAAATAACCCTCAAAAATATTTTTCGGTTCAATCTCTTTATACACGTTGCATAAAACATAGCTTCTAAGCCTTTTATCACTTTCAACAAATCGGGCAATTTTTAGCTCCTCAACCTCTTTTATGCAAAAACTTGTAAACCTTCGCAAAGCAATATTCTTAGCCTTTGCTGATAATTCAGCAGCCTGTAAAGCCAGCTCAATTTCAACCAAACTGGCACTAAAATCATCCATTTTTTGGCCTTTTGTGCCCAATAATCTTATAAACAATGGGTATCGCTTATCATTAGTCCATTTTGCTTTGTTAAACAAGAGCCTTCTTTCTGCTGTGCTAAGTTCATTCAGCAAATGATACAACTTTTTACCTATCATATTTTTTTGTCCTATTCAAATTTACTATATTATTTTAATCCACATACTAGTGTTATATATAAATAAGTAAAACATATTTTATTGATTATCTGTAATTTATAAAATATATAATAGTTTGATAAGATTATTAAAACAAAATCTCAGTGCCGTATATTATCATTAACAACAATGCTATAAAAAATACAAAACAATAATAGTCAAATATTTATAAAATACAATACTAAAAAAATAGACTATTATAGATAGGACAATGTTATTAAAATAGATTGAAAACTAACCATACTGACAGCTAAATTTGAAGTATTACAAGTTTAAATACAAAGCTTCGGCTTACTATAGTATTATTATGGAAAATGACTTTTGTTGTTGCTGTTCAAAATTCAAATACTTAACACTAACCCTACTAGCAATTCTAACATTAAACAGTAGCTATTTACATGCGCAGGTTTTAATAAACGAAGTAAATGTTAGACCCGGCACCAACGCAACAAGTGCTCAATTTCAATCGCTAAAAGATTGTGCAAACCCTACCTTCGGCAACGAGTATATTGAACTTTATAATGCAGACCCATGCAACGCTGTAGACATTAGTTGCTATTTAATTGCTACTCCATATTCAGGCATTACAGCAAATTCTCAAGGCTCTTTCAGGTTTCCAGCCGGCACATCAATTCCACCATTAGGTTTTATATCAATAGGAGGTGCAAACTCTGGTGCAACATTTTTATTGCCTGCATACTGCACCGGCCCCAATAGTGGCAATTTAGTTACAGGAGGCAGCCGCTGGTTTTTAGATAATTTTGACCAATATGTTGCATTGTATAGCGCCAATGGCACTCCGCTAGATGTTGTTTACTGGACAACAAGTGCAGGGCAGGCATCGCGCTGGAATAATGTAAACTACGACGGTTTATACCTGGCACCCACAACCATTGCAAACCCAACAAGCTGTACATCGCTAAGTACACTTGCCGGCCCTCAAACATTTCCAAACACTATTGTAAACTATGCTGGTGCGGCACCTTCTTTGGCTACTGTTATACATCGGGTTCAAGATGGTAGCAGTACTTGGGCTACAAATGCCACCCCTACTATAAATAGCTGCAACGGAACGTGTGTAACGCCAACTACATTTACTATTTCTGCAACTACAATAGCGCCAACTTGCTCATCAAATAACGGCTCTATTTCTATTAATGTAAACCCCGCTGGTAACTATACTTATACTTGGAGCAACAACGTATCAACATCAGCTACGGCAAACGGATTAGGCGCCGGAAACTACTCCGTAACAGTTAGCGCAGGGGGATGCCAAAAAGACACAACTATTACCTTAACCAGCCCAAACGGACCAACTAATATTACCGTTTCGCCAACCAACCCAACTTGCAACCAATCAAACGGATCTGTAGTACTAAGCAACGTTATAGGTGGTACAGGGCCCTATACTTATAATTTTAACTCGCTTGGCTATTCAGCAACCGATGTTTACAGCAACTTGCCGGCGGGAACATACACCTTGTTGGTTCAAGACGCTGCCGGATGTATTTATTCAGCTCCTGCTATTGTTATAAACAATAGCAATGGCCCAACAGCAGTTGCTGTAACACCTGTTAATGCCAGCTGTGGCTTAGCAAATGGCAGTGTAAATATTGGATTGGTTACCGGTGGCGTTGGCCCTTACCAATACAATTTTAACAATTTAGGATTTGGCAATACATCGCAGTTCCAATCGCTGGCCGAAGGCTCCTACCCGCTGGTTATAAACGATTCGCAAGGTTGTACCTACACAGCTCCTAATGTTGTTATTGCAGGCTCACTGCCCATAACAGACATTATAGTAAATATTACAAACCCCGGTTGTGGCCTACCTAATGGTAGTGTTACACTGGGTAATGTTACCGGAGGTGTTGGACCCTACACATACAATTTTAATAATACAGGATTTTTCGGTTCTTCAATATTTAATAATCTAAACGGCGGTAGCTATTCATTAATTGTTCAAGATGCACTAGGCTGCACATACACTGCCCCTAATATTATTTTAAACAGCCTTAATGGCCCAACAGGTATAACACTTTCAGCTACAAATTCAACATGCGGGTTAGCAAATGGTGCTATAACAGTAACCAGTGTTATTGGTGGAACATTACCTTATCAATATGCAATTAACGGTAATAACTTATCACCCAATGATTCATTTACAAATATTAGCGCAAATAACTACACCATTACCGTTCAGGACAATGCCGGTTGTACTTTTTCAGATACAATTTCGGTATTTACAACACCGGCTATAACAAGCGCTAATGTTATAACTACACCGGCCAACTGCGCCCGAACAGGTGGCTCAATTAATATTAATGGGGTTATTGGTGGTACAGCAACGTATCAATACAATTTTGACAATGGAGGCCTTACAGCAAATACGCTATACGATAATCTGGGCCCCGGTACTTACACTATTATTATTCAAGATATTAATGGATGCCAACTTTCACTGCAAGAAACCATTGCGGTTGACAATTCAAACGGCCCTAACAATATAAACTACACGTTTACATCGCCGGGATGCGAAGACCCTGATGGAAAAATCAATATAACAAATATAAATGGTGGTACAGCCCCCTATTTATATAGCTTTAATAATGGCCCATTTGTATCAGCTACAGAATTTAATAGCCTACCTGTAGGTAGCTACACTATAACTGTACAAGATGCCAATGGTTGCGAATTTTCTGCAACTGCAGTGCTACCCCCAAAAACAGGCGAAGATACCTATTACACACCCAATAGCTTTACACCCAATGGCGATAATACAAATGAGACATGGACAATAAAAGGTAACTGTATTTTAGCTATTGACTGTGTAATATTTAACAGGTGGGGAGAAGAAATTGCTACTATAAATTCACCTTCTGAATTTTGGGATGGGAATTACAAAAACCAAAAAGCTATGGGGGGTATTTATTGTTATAAAGCAAAAATTACTTTCCAATCGGGGATTGAAAAAATAATTTTTGGCCATATAAATTTAATTAATTAGCCATTTTAGCTTTAGTTGGTATAAAAGCAGTATTAGCCAACTATAACTTTCAAATATCAACTACTCCGCTACCGCGCCGCCTTTATACAACTGCTTTTTGTAGCGTATCGATGGTGATTTAATCAATGGGCCAAGACCCAGCTTATCCCACTTAGCATCAACGGCGGCAATGGTAGCATCATCGGCACAGATAATGTTGGGCCAGTCGCGGTCAAAATTATCAAGCTCTTTGGTTTTGCGGGTACCGTCTAACCCAATGTGCGATACGCCGTTGCCTTTATCGTTTACCACATAGGTATCTCGCCTTGCATCGGTATTGTTGGCGTAGCGCCAAATTACAGTTGGTAAATCGTTAACATCAACATTAGGCTCTACATAAATTATGGCTTTTACCAAAGCAAAATCTTCTAAAGAGAATAGCTTCTCGTTTAACTCTCGCACATGGTTACGGCGGTTCTTTTCAACCTCTACCACCACAAACGATATCCCGTCTTTAAGCAAAGTGGCGTTAATATCATTCACTTCAGGAAACAAGGCTTTTATCTTACCAGTATCAATAGTAACCTGTTTAAGTTTAGTAACATAATCAGGATCTACATTTACGCGTTTTTCTTCCTCGTCTTTTGTGGTAATGTCTATACACATTTTACCGCCAAAGGCAAATTTAGAGCACGAGTGGTCGAGCACATCCATAGGGCCCTGGCTGGTATAAATATCATGCTCGGGGTCTACATTTTGGGTAAATAATTGGGCCAGTTGTTTGTAGTCGGCAAGGTTTGCATGCTCATCGGCTACCACCAGAATTTTGTTAAACATCATTTGCCCGGCGCCCCACATGGCATTCATTACCTTTTGCCCGTGGCCCGAGAATTCTTTCTTAATCTTGATGATAGTCAGGTTATGAAAAACACCTTCAATAGGCATATCCATGTCCATCATTTCGGGCATCATCGTCATTTTAATCGGTGCAATAAATATACGCTCGGTAGCCTTGCCAATGTAGGCATCTTCTTGCGGAGGAATACCCACAATAGTTGCAGGGTACACGGCATCTTTACGGTGCGTTATTGCTGTAACATGGAATTTAGGATACCAATCGGCCAGCGAGTAGTAACCGGTGTGGTCGCCAAAAGGGCCTTCCCAAATAAAATCTTCGCTAGGGTCTACATATCCTTCAATAATAAAGTCGGCATCGGCAGGCACATAAATATCTTGTGTAAGGCATTTAACCAGCTTTACTTTTTCTTTTCGTAAAAAGCCTGCCAGCATATACTCATCAATATTAGGCGGAAGCGGCGCGGTAGCGGCATAGGTATAGGCAGGGTCGCCACCCAGGGCTACAGCAACCGGCATTAGCTTGCCCAGTTTTTTATACTCGTTAAAATGCCCGGCCGATACTTTGTGCTTATGCCAATGCATACCCGTAAGCGTTGGGCCAAACACCTGCATGCGGTACAAACCTACGTTGCGTATACCTGTGTTAGGCTCCATAGTGTTTATTACAGGTAATGTTACAAACGGGCCTCCATCAGACGGCCAGCAGGTAAGTACCGGCAGCTTGGTCATGTCAGGGTTTTCCATTACTACCTCCTGGCACTCTCCCCTACCTGATACTGTTTTTGGCATCCACGAACCAATTTCGCCCAACATAGGTAACATCTTAAGCTTATCTAAAATACCTTCTTTAGGCGATGCAAGCTTCTTAAACAGCCCTTCTATCTGATTGCCTATGTCGTCTAAGTGATTTACACCCAGCGCAAGGCACATGCGCTTATACGAGCCCATGCTGTTTATGAGCACCGGAAAACCTGTTCCTGTATTTTCAAAAAGTAATGCCTTACCACCGCCCGGCTCTTTGCTTATGCGGTCTGTTATTTCTGATATTTCTAATTTGGGGTCAACAAACTCTTTTATGCGGATTAGCTCGCCTTCGGCCTCCAGTTTATTGATAAACTCTTTTAAGTTGCGGTATGCCACTGTTGAATGATTTTGTGGCAAAGATAACAATGCATGATGTATAAGGTTGCGCTGAAACCATATACAATTAAAGAATTAAAAAATGAAAGAATTATGGCTTGTTGACACTATAATTCTTTAGCTCTATAATTTTTTAATTGACCCGGCTACCTAGCTATTACAAACGTCTGCGTGGTGTATTTTCCATCAGCAGTAATACGAACCTTGTACATGCCGTTTTCAAACTTAGAGAAGTCTTCTTCTACCTGCGCTGCACCGTTATAGGTTTTATTAAATACCTCCTGCCCTATTGCGTTGTACACAATTAGCGATAGGTTTTTAGCTTCTTTTTGCAGGCTGAATTTTACAATGCCTGTGCTGGGGTTAGGGTATAAAACAGATTTTAAACCCGTTTCGGCTTCAGGCACACCTACAGTATAATCAGGGGCTACAATTGCGTTCCAGGCCACTGTCATAAGTGTAGCGCTGCTTAGTCCCGGCCCTGCCGATTTGCTGGTACCTACCATTGCAAAACCATCGCCAAAGCAGTTTATTATCTGGTAAAAATATTCTTCCTGAAAACTAATATTAAAATTAAAGCCCCATATATATGCGGCATCTGGTGATATCAGGTTCATCAACCCGAATGGCTTAGAATCAAAATCCGGAATGGTTTCGCCGGTAATACCCAGCTGACCGTTTACATTGCGTGCCACACATGAGTACATTCGTGAACTGTAGCCATTGCTGGGCATATTATTGGCCGTTAGCTGAACATCATCTTTTGTAAAATGAAGTATATAGGGGTCAAACAACGGGCCGCTAAATGAATTTGTATGCCCTACTATACAATAGCTTGAGTCTGTAGGAATTTGAGCAACATCAAACGCATAGTCATCTCCAACAGGGTTCTGCCTTTTAGTCCATAGTGTATCGCCCTGGGCGTCTAACCTTGTAAAAAAAACATCGTTGTTGTTTATGTTTGATACCTGAGTTGTGTACCCCACAACAACATAGGTACCATCGTAGGTTTGTACCACGCTACGGCCCACATCGGCTAACGGTGTGCCTATGGTTTTCTGCCATTGCATTACCCCATCGGCATCGGTTTTAACAACATAAAAATCATTCTGCCCCAACCCAAAGCTGTAGGTTTCTCCGGCAACAATATACCCACCATCGGCCGTTGGGCAAACGGTATAGCCAAAGTCCCAATCGGTACCACCATAAGTGCGTGCCCAAATGGTTTCGCCCGTTGGAGTAATTTTTACCAGCAACACATCATAACCTCCTGCACCAAAGCTATTGGTATAGCCACAAATAACATAGTTGCCATCGTTAGTAGCTTTTATGTTTTTACCCACCTCAATATTAGCCCAGCCAAAAGGTTTCAGCCATTGCTGAACACCATTTTTGTCTGTCTTAATCATCATAATGTCCGATGCTCCTCCGCCAAAGCCAGACATGGCCCCAACCATTAAAAAGCCGGTATCGGGCATTTGCACTACGCTATTTCCTTCGTTAAAACCAGTAGTAGCGCCAAAGGTGCGTTTAAAAACACCTTGTGCATTGGCTGCAAAGCCCATCAATAAACAAAAAGCTATATAATATACCTTACTCAATTTCATAAACTACTTTCTTAAAAACGATTTATAAAACCTAAACCCAACGCCAATGCCATTGGCACTATTAGGTGCAAGCCCCCCTTCGTTCAACAGCGTTTCTGCTGATATCCTAAAGCCTTTGCCTAAATCAAAACCTAAGCCTATACCAGTGTTAAAACCTCCATAACCACCATACAAAACAGTTAGCGAGGGCGAGAACCACCTGATAAAATACGTTGCCTGCAATGAGCCCTGTGGTATATAAGCCGGCACATAACGATAGTTTACTGATGCACTCAACTTTAGCTTACCGTTTACAAAATACTTTGTAGCCACAGCCCTGACATAAAATGGCAATATGGTATTGTAGCTTTTATAGCGTTCTGACGGTAGCAAAGCGCTGCTTAGCGAGTCGGTAACCTGCGTAAAAGTGCTATCATCCTGCACCACATTTACCAGGTCTAAACCCGAGAATTGCAGTGTTGTATCGCGACTGAAATTTTGTGACTTGTTATTCCAAAAGGCCATACCCAGGTTATCTACCATAAAGCCCAAATACACTTTTTCTTTTATATCAGTAAACCATTGCGCGTTTACAGCAAAACCATAGCCGGCGTTATACCTTGGCCTGGCACTTTGCTTAAAATCAAGCTGGCCGTTTAGTTGCAGCATTTGCCCGTCAATAGCCGTAGTAAGGTCCATGTTGGTGGCTTGTATATCGGTATGGTTTATCCCTTGTACAAACTCTGCACCTACCCAAAAGGTATTTTTGTTCTTGCCCAGCATAAGCCCACCTCCCAGCGACCGTTGCCCAAGCATGTAGTACCTGAATGGTGATACACTCACCGTTTGGCCGGCAAATGGGGTGTTACCATAAAACAGCAGCTTATAGTCGTTACCATTAAAGTTAGAGCCTAAAAAAAAGCTTTGATTGTAGCGCAAATAATAGCCAATTAGGTTATGCGTGGTTTTTTTAGAAAAATGGACGTACGTAGCGCCGTAATTAACCTCTACCCCTAAACGGTTTTTATCTTTAAGCCTTTCCAGCGTGGTGTTTTTAATATCATCGCCAATGTAACCACCTTTTATAAACGCGTTAGTTAGCTTACCTGTTATAGCATTAGAGTTAGCTACCACGTTGCCATAAATATATAGTACATCTGATGTGGTAGACGCACCATTATCAACAGTGGCAGGCGGCAGGGTATCTGTAGTAGTTTGCCCAAAAACCGCAGTACAGGCAACCAGGTATATGCAAATAAGTGTAATCCTTGTCTTCACAGTACTATAGTTTCATCCTGAATTTAAAATCTGACGTTAGCTGCAAATCCAGCTTATAGTTGCTGTACATAGTTAGGTACTGGCTTACCGGTTTGGTATCAAATACTGCTTTTACCACAACGCGTTTGGTGTTTACCAGCTTATCGGCTTTGTCTGTACTTACCGCAAAAGTTATCAGTGTATTTTGCTGGCCAATAGCTTTAAAGTTAGCATTAACAGGGGCTGCCGCTATTAATGATGTGCTGAAGATAGAATCCATTACCATGCCGCTTTCATCAATCAGGTATAGCTGCACCCTTGCATCAAGTGGAAAACCATTAGCGGCAAATAGTTTAAAGTTGCCTCCCTGATATCGGTCTACATCTTCTTCTTTAGCATTAATATCATAATCTATCGTATCAGCAAGGGTTAAACCGCCCATTTTAAAGGCAAGCGGCATATCCAAATCCATATTAATTTTAATAGCTGCATCGCTGTATATAAAGTCTTTACCCCCCGACACATTACCCAAGGGGTTTACTTTTAAGTCTACTTTATATTCAATCCTGTCGGGTAGGTTAGAAACAAAGGCCGCAAGGTTGGTAGTAGCATTTGTAAAAGGATAATTTTTTACCACCGGTGCATATTGCGGAGCGTTGGTATAGCCATAATTTACAGCCCTGTCAATATTTAATGGCATGTTTATTATGGGGTGGTTAAGCATTACGGTGTTTCCTGTTTTAGAGTTAACGCCCTTAAGGCTCTTAATAGTAGCTTTAATATCAGCCCCTATAGAATTCTCCATGCTAAGCCCCAGTTTTATATCCTGCAAATCAAGCGTTCCGCCTACAAATTGTTTTAGCAGGTTAAACGTAGCAGTATCTTCGTAGGTAACAGCCTGGCTGCCAAAATAGCCTTCTACAAACTCAGGTTTCATATTAGAAAATGTAGTGTACATCTTCATCAACATTTGTCCTGTGGTAACATTATATGCACTTGCATCGGGCGATATTTGCGGGGTAAGCTGGTAAGGCAATACATTGGTTTGAAAACCACTGGCACCTGTCAGGCTTATATCATACCCTGCCAAATCAAAGTCTCTTAACAATATGGCGCTATCTGGGTTAGCCATAGCTACTACTTCCGATGCTGTAAACGGCACACCGTTTTTACGGGCTTTGTTTATAGTATAATTAAAAATCACATCCTGCGGCAACAGGTTTACCACCTTCATTTTAAGGTTGCCACTACGTATAACCACACGGGTAAGTTTAGTGGGGTCTAACATAAAATTCATTTGGTTGGCAGGCAAGGGAACCTGTATACCGGGTGTTAACGTTAGATTTGTAGGTGAATTTAACGGCAGGTAAAATGTTGTGTCGGGCAGGTTTAAAAATGAATCAACCGGAAGGGTATAAATTGTGTTTTGATACACAATGCGCAGCGAACTATCGGTATTGGCTACCACATAGCTGCCTGGTATCATGTCTTCTATTGTTAATGATGATTTTGCAATGGGGGCGGTAATGCCAATGTCCCATTCTGCTTTATCGCGTTTACAGGCGGCAAATAATGCCAAAACTGTAAAAGGCAACAGGAATTTATATAGTGTCTTCACGCTTCTAAAATAGGGTAAAGTATAAAGGTACTAAAGTTTTAGCAATAAAATATTACTAA
Organism: Bacteroidota bacterium; assembly: GCA_027483285.1. GTDB lineage: Bacteria > Bacteroidota > Bacteroidia > CAMBQF01 > CAMBQF01 > CAMBQF01. The sequence continues at coordinate 6,279 of JAIXUZ010000118.1, read as the reverse complement.
ATTATAGCTGTTGAAACTCAAAAGCTATGTTGCCTTTTATACCGTCTTTGTAAAAATCGGTAAAGTGTATTTTATAATACAGACCGTTGCGGTTGCGCACCACATATACATTTTGGGGCTTTACAATAAAGGATGTCCCGTCGAACTGTTTCCAGTTGTAGCCTATAATATCCAACTGTTTATGAAAAACCATATTAGCTGTATCTGCCAATACTATATTTTCATACCCACTAACAGAATCGGCTGCAGCGGCAACATTACTGCTGTTTAGTACCACACCTACCACCAGGTAAGGGAAGTTGGGGTACTCTACCGTACGGTATATGTAAATATATTGGCTAAATGATATGTCCCATGTATCGGCTGTTGGTTCTACATCTACCTCGGCCCCTGCACCGTTTAGAGAGAAAAAGGTAAAATTGTACCCTTGCCTTTTGGTTACTGTTGTTGTATATTTTTCTGTGCCATCAAGGTTGGCATACGTAATGGTATAGCTTGTGCTATTGGCTCCATCTATTATAAATTTTTTAAAGCCAACATAGTTGTTGCTTTCATCATAGCCCCGGTCTATAATGTAGCACACACCATTTGTTATGGCGGTATCTGCACTGTAGGTGCCCCAGGTACCAATAGCAGTGCTGTCTAAATAGCCTAACACATCTACACGCCAAGGGTTGCCTGCGGTATCTGTTACAGCATCAAAATTGCTATTGCCTGTCCTTTTTACTTTGCAAAACTTGGCGCCGTTTGTAATAATGGCAAAGCCCTGCGGTGTTGTTTCAAATCCCAAATCCCAAACACCTTTACTGTTTTGCCCAACAAAGCTATTGCTAGCAAAATCAAAATAACTCTGGTAGCGGTAGTTGGTGCCCATATTAAAACTACCCTCTGTACTTTGGCCCGGCTGGTGCGGGGCTACACGCTCATCCTCTTTTAAGCACGATGTTAAAACCACGCTTAGCAAAAGCATTACCCAAAGCATGTATTTACTTTTTAGCGCCATCATTATTTGGTAAGGTTAATATCCAGTTTTACAAACACCGTGCGGCCCCATGCCATTGGTGCAGTGTTAGAGCCTGCCCCGTGAACACCGCCCTGTACATTGGCTTGTACGTTGGTTACATTCATCAGGTTTTTACAACCAGCTGTAATGTTTAGCCTGCGTTTCCATAAAAATTTCGACGCTGTAATATCCATTGTATTGTAGGCTGATATAAAGTTTTGCAGTATCTGCCCATCAACCGATTTATAAAACGTTTGCAACCTGCCGGTATACTTGTAAAACAACGATACGTTTAAGCCTGCTTTCTCTGATGTGTAAGCAATGGTGCTTCTTCCTTCGGGTGAGTAGCTCATGGTTGAAACATCTACACCCGAGCGGCCTATATAGCTGCCACCAACACCAAAACGGAATTTACCAACCCAATAATCTACACTGCCCTGCAAGCCCATAGAGTTGTATTTACCAATGTTGGCATATGTATATGATGTACCAACCAATTGGGCCAGCGTAATCATATTCTCTATCTGGTTATAAAAGGCAGATACATCTGTTTTTAGCACCGTATTTTTTGGTGCGATGCGCCAGGTAAAGTTTAACGAGAAGTTGTTAGAGCTTTCGGCCTTTAAATTTTCATTACCCACTATGTTGTGGTTCACATCAACAAAGTTAAAATACAGCTCTTTTAACGATGGGGCACGGAACCCACGGGCGTAAGACGCCCTTACGCTTATCCCTTTATCTGTACTATACAATATATTTAGCGATGGGATGATTGGTGCCTTGTAAACAGTATTATAGGCATAGCGCACACCTGGCCTGAAAACCCATTGCTTAACAGGCGAAAACTCAGCACTTACAAAAGCGGCATAGTCGCCAATTGTTTGCACCTTGTCTTTAATACGTTTACCCAACATGTTTTCGTGGTTAAAATCATAGCCGACCTCGTAGTTGCAAATAGTTTTCTTGTTTCCTTCGCGTTGTTTAGATGTGCTAATAGTACCACGGCTCATAATCAACCCAAAGGCGGTTGTATCATGGTCGCTAATGTTAGGGGTCAACTCTTGGGTAAGGGTTGTTAAATCTTTAAAATAGGTATTTTTACGTCGTTCAAAATAGTTGTATGCCGCTATTACATTTACATTGTATTTAGCAACTTTGCCGCTTAGTGCTACCGAGTTGTTTACTCGTTGTGTGCGGTAATAATCATCCAGCGCGTTTTCATAATATGGCTGCCTGCGCTGCCCGCGGTTGGTTATCAGTTCCCAAAAATACTCGCCACTATAGCGCAGTGTTAATGCTTTAAAGCGGTAGCTGTAGTTTAGGTTGCCAAAGTATTGCTCTTTAGGTTTCCAGTCTTTAAAACGTGATGTGTCTGTAACAGCGTAGCCATCAAAAAAATTGCGCCCACCGGTAAGTTGCAGGCTGTGTTTCTTTTTAGTAAAACCTAAGCGTCCATCAAAGTTATACTGGCCCACACTTTCGTAGTAAGTTGAAACACGGCCTTCAAACGTATTCTTTTGGTCTTTTTTGGTAATAAGGTTTATAGCACCGCCCAGGGCATTGGTACCATAGCTAACAGATAGTGGCCCTTCAACAATTTCAATACGTTCTATATTGTTAAGGTTTATCTGGGTAAGGTCTAAATTACCATTGGTGCGACCTACCATTGGTACACCGTCTATCAATATTTTAACGTTCTCTCCACCCACGCCCATCATCGTCATAGAACTGCCCAAAACAGGGTCGTTACTTAGGCGTATGTTAAGGTCGTTGGTAAGCACGTCGCGCAGGTTTACCGCGCCTTGGGCTTTTATGCGGTCTTCGCCAATCACCCTTACTTTATAAACCGACTTGTCTGCTGTGTTGGCGCCATATTGGGCCGTAACAATTACATCGTTCAGCTTAACGTTCAGCGGTTGCATAAAGTACGACTTACTCTCGCCTGCCTTAAGCGTATCACTGATTTTTTCGTATCCAATGGCGTAAATAAATACCGCTGTTTTTTTTGCGTAAGGGTTTTGTGTAACTCCTTTAGCATCGGTGGGTACAGACTGTTGCTGTATACGCCCCTTATCTGCTAAATCAGTAAATACAACAGTAGCGGTAGTTATAGGCTTACTGTCTGCCGGTGCCAGCACAGTTACCCTGCCTCCCGCAGGCAGTTGGCCAAAAAGCGGCTGGCACAGCCAACTTAACGTTAACCATGCCAACAGCGTTACCTTAGTATTTACCAAAAAATATTTCAATTACTTAGCGTACTATTAATTTCAATGTTTGGGTATTGTTGTCAACCGTTAGGTTTACCATATACATACCCGCGGCCAGGTTACCCGTGTTTACTGTTTGAGTGTGCAAGCCTGTTTCGCCGTTTATCTGCTCGCGGCTTACCATTTTACCTGCAAGGTCAAAAACAGTGTATGCAGCATCAGAAGCACGTTTGGTAAGGTTATAAACCAGTGTTAATTGTTGTCCATCGCCCATTGGGTTAGGGTACATTACCATATTACCTATTGGATTTTCTTTTACAGAAACGGTAGACAGTAATTCTTTTGTAAAGATGAAGTTACCATTAGCGCTACCACCAAAACCAGTAAATACCAGTTTCCAAAGTTCGTTTCCTCTTAATACAAAGTATACTAAAGAGTCTTCAATAACCCAGGCTGGTGGAGGAGGGATTTTCCAATCATCGCCAATTGCGTTAAGAACGCTGCTAAAGCCAGCACCTGTAGTATCTGTAAATGTTTCAACATTGGCTACACCACGCACCTCTGCAACTTGTATTTCAGGGTTTGACAATACGCCTGTTACTTTATTAAAAGGTGGGGCAAATGTTCCGTTGTAGCGGGTAAATAACAAATCCCAGTCGGCAATATTAGGTTCGCGGGTAAATACGTTGGCATCAAAAGCAAAGTAACCCATGTTTTTAGCAATAATAGGGTTAAAGCTAAGGGTATCTGTATCATCGCCAGTGCCATCAAGGTTTGCATGGCGTATGATGTATTTATTTTCTAACGATATTTTAGCTACAATCCATAGCTTTTTAAAAGTAGTGCCTTTAACAAAAAGGTAAAGAGAGTCGCCCAATACATTGTGCGTTGGCCCACCCTGGTAAACACCCCAGCCGTAATCAAACACGCTACCATCGCTGGTAGTGTTAAAAGCTCCTAAATCCCATGATGTTTGAGGATTAAACAACCCTTTCCACGAAGTTGCATAACCTGCAGTGTCCCAGGTTGCGGTAAAATTGGTATTGCTGGCATTAGCTGCAGGGTAAGCATATAAACTTGCAGTCATATTGTTAACCCAAATACCTCCGCTCATAATTCCGGTCTGGAAACCTAAATCCCACTCTGATGTAGACAAAACAGTTTCAGCACCGGTAGATAGTTTATAATAGTTTTGGCTGATATATGAAGCACCAATGCTTACAGTATCTGTAACCGAAGTTTGTGCAGTAGCCGATAAGGCCGCAAAAAATACACTAGAGAGTAGAATTAACTTTTTCATTTATTTATGTGATGTGATAATATATATGAATTTTAACACCACAAAAATACGCTGCATGCATACCATAAAATACCGTTTAAGGGATAACCAATACCCCTAGACGTATTATTATCAGAATTTTTCGAAAACCCCAAGGCCAAACAGGGCAAAATCATACTTTACAGGGTCGGCAGGGTCATACTCTTTTAGCTTATTGGTAAGCTCAGTTACCGCCCGCCAATCGTTTTGGGTGCGGGCCAATAAACCCAGTTTGCGGGCAACATTGCCGCTGTGTATATCAAGCGGGCAGCTAAGTATAGCAGGGCTTATTCCTTTCCACAACCCAAAATCAACGCCAAACTCATCGCTGCGTACCATCCAGCGCAAATACATACACAAGCGTTTAGATGATGAGCCCGACAAAGGGTTAGATACATGTTTTACTGTACGCTCAGGATAACTACCTGCAAAAAACAATGCACGAAAATGCGCTATTGCGTTGGATACATCAGCATCGCCTTTTTTTATGCCGGCACTAAATGCCCGCTCCATACCACTGTTCTTTGTATAAATTGTGTTAAGGCCTTTTATAAAATAGATGGTATCTACTCCATTAAAGGTGCGGTGCACAAATGAATTAAGCGGTTTTAAGTCTGCCGCCCTGGCATTCAAAACAAAATCGTGGGGGGCATTATCCATAAGCTGCATAAGGCGGGTTGCATTGGTTAAAATGCTTTTGCGGTTACCCCAGGCTATGGTTGCGGCTAAAAAACCGGCAATCTCAATATCTTCTTTCTTAGTAAATAAATGAGGTATGGATACAGGATCGCTCTCTATAAACCAGTTACGGTTATACTCGCGATACTTTTCTTCCAAAAAACCCTTTAAATCATCCATTAGAAAACCCCTTAAAGAAGAAAACCCCATCTTACGACAGGGCTTTCCCACTAAACCAAAAACTAAACCTACTTGCCTATGATAAAGATTTTAAATGCTCTTCCAAAATTCTAACACTAATGTAATGTATTACAGACAATGTAGTTAAAAAAATGTTTAGAAATTTTCAACATAAAAATAATAATAAGACAATAAAAGGGGTATAAAAGAGAAAAACCCTGTCTTGCGACAGGGCTTTCCCACTAAACCAAAAACTAAACCTACTTGCCTATGATAAAGATCTTAAATGCTGCTCTAAATCGTTAAACATAACTATGTGTTAATTTTAATAATACAAATATATACATGTTCCAACAATAATTTACTGTTAGATTATAGTAATTTATAAGATGAGGTTTTATTCTCCGAATATCGGCTTTAATAAGTCGCGCTCAAAGCTCTTCCACTTTTTGCTTCGGTAATAATCAAGCATTGCCTTGCGGTAGCCTGCCTGCTCGTAAAAGTATTTTAACACTCCAATTGCAGGGCCACTAAGACGAGTGTTTGGACTAACGGCTGCATCAAGCGCGTAGGTTAGTGCCTTAGCAGGAAATATATCAAGCCTTTTAAGCGCGTTAAGAGCATTTACACGGGTTAAAAACTCGTACGAGTTACTGGTATATTCTACCAGCTTATCAGTAAACTCTTTTTTACCCGCACCTATGGCAACCTCCAGCCATTTAATTTCTACATTGCGCCCACGCACACCTGTGGTACCTTTGGTAAGGTCAAGGTATATATCAATACCAGACGGGTTGTTAAACGCCAGCTTTTCTAATACCATAGCCACCAAATCATACGATGGGTCTTTTAGCAACTTCTCCACCTCGGGCAACATATCGGCACTAATGGTG
>JAIXUZ010000382.1 GCA_027483285.1 Bacteroidota bacterium | reverse complement strand
CGATTATTTCCGCTACAATATGCGCAGCCAGATTTACGCTAAAGCCCTGCCAATGCCTATGGTTATTGGCGCTCTTAAGCGCTTGGATATGATGCGTAATCACCCTGAGTTTAAAGAACGTCTGTGGACTATTGTTAACGCCCTACAAGGCGGCCTAACCGAAGCCGGCTTCAACATTGGTGATACATCATCACCTGTTACCCCGGTTTACTTGAACGGTACCATACCCGAAGCTACCAACCTTATATACGACCTGCGCGAAAACCACAATGTGTTCTGCTCTATGGTTGTGTATCCTGTTATTCCAAAAGGTATGATTATTTTACGTTTGATACCAACGGCAGTACATACTTTAGAAGATGTAAACTATACCATTGAGGCTTTCAAGGCTATCCGAAGCAAGCTAACCAGCGGCGAGTACCAGACAGAAAACATTTTGGCTGTGTAATTAAAAATTTATTTTGTCCCCCTTTGGAGGGGGTGTCCGTAGGACGGGGGAGGTATCTTATCTCCCCTTTCTATTTCCTTACCAACTCAATAAACCACTCTTGCCCGCTACGGGGTTTAATGCTGTTACGGCAAGCCTCGTAAATACTGTATTCAAAGTAAGGGTCAAAATAGGTTTTATACTCCTCTGCAGTGCCCCCAAATGGCGGCTGGTCAGTATTTTTTGGGGCATTGAATAGTACTCCTACCAGTTTTCCACCGGGTTTTAGTATTGAAGCCATTTTTTTAGCATAAGCACATCTTAATGATGGATTTATAGCGCAAAAAAATGTCTGCTCCAGTATTAAATCATACTGCCCCTGATGTTCAAAAAAGTCGCCTTGTATAGCTTGCGCATCAGGAAAACCCTTTACCCTGCTTTTAAAGTTATCCAGTGGCTCAATGGCAAGGTCTATAATATTGGTATTGGTAAAGCCTTGTTGCCATAGGTATTCAGCCTCATGCGCGTTGCCGGCACCGGGTATCAAAATTTTAAGCTCTTTATCGGTAAGCCAATCTATATATTCTTTCAACGGTGTCGATGGGCCTCCTAAGTCCCAGCCTGCCTGCCCTTCGCGGTAGCGGGCGCTCCAAAAATCTTCGTTCAAATCAATCATATGCAAATATGCCTATTATTTACGTTACTATAAACACCCTATATTTACCGCACTTTGATAGTTGCCCTGCCCATACTCTATGCTACGCTGTTTATATGGCTTATAAGCCGTATGCCATTCTTTCGCAATAGCGGCTTGGGCTTTAAAACCACGGCATTGCTCTTTGTGCTTAAATTAATAGCCGGCACAGGGCTTACGTTGGTCTATACTTATTATTATACAGATAAATCTACCTCAGACATTTATAAGTATTTTGAAGATGGTAAGGTTATATACAACGTAATAAAAGAAAGCCCGGTTGATTACGCTAAGCTGGTTACCGGCATTGGGGCTAATGATACCACACTTACCCATTACCTTGACGATACCAAAAACTGGCACGAACAGTCGGGCGAATGGCTAAACCTTATCAAGGTAAAAAACTTCAACTACTTCAACTCCAACCGCCTCGTTACCCGCTTCAATGCTGTGGTAATGATATTTTCACAGGGCAATATTTTTGTCCATGTGGTATTTATGTGCTTTTTAGCGTTGATAGGTGGCGTTGCTTTATACAGGGCCTTAGCCCAATACTACAGGCAAAAAGAAAAGCTGCTTATCCTATTGATATTCCTGCTTCCGGGTGTATTATTCTGGCAAAGTGGGGTACTTAAAGAGGGGCTTTTAATCTTCTTTACAGGCACATTTATCTACAACTTTTTCGCGGTATTTAATAAGCCTAAACCCTGGCTTAATATCGCTGTTGCAATCGTTGCTATGTTATTTATAATACTCTGCAAATATTACGTTGCCTTAGCTATGGCACCCGGCATTGTTGCATACACATGGTATGCCCTGGCAGGCAAACAAAACGCAGGCTTTAAGTTTGCCTACACATTCTTAGCTATCATGCTGGGTTTAGCAGTTATTCTTTATGCCACCCCACAATACAACCCACTGAATACCTTATGTGATAAGCGCGACGAATCCATCAAATCTGCCATATTTGGCGAGGCAAAGAAATACTTATTTATTGACAAAGTTGCCCCCTACCCTGCCGATGTAGCACGTAAAATACCCGAAGTAATCAAACTTAGCTTTGTAGAACCTTTAAAGGTTACCACATCGCCTTTAATCCTTCTGGCAACATTAGAAAACCTATTAGTACTGGCGCTTATTGGCTTATTTATGTTTTATGCCCAACGCCGCATAGAATCACCCGCCGTATTTTGGTTTTTGATATCTTATTCAGTCATTATCTTGTTTGTAATCTGCTTTACCACACCTGTAAGCGGAGGCTTGGTGCGTTACAAAACCGCCGGTATTCCCTTCCTTTTAATGGCCCTATTGATGCTTTGCAAGCCAATCACGACTAAGTTTTTTAATTCAGCTATAACAACAAATAGCCAATTATAGAGTTATTTACTGCAATAGACCTATCTACTGATTACTAACTACTGATTACTAATTCGTACCTTTGTACCCATATTATGGCAAACAAAATTGTTGATGTAAAAGGCATAGCCTGTGGCGCCGAGGGGTTATTTTTAATCTCGGGCCCGTGCGTTATAGAGAGTGAGGATATAATGTTCCGCACTGCCGAAAAATTGAAAGAAGTATCGGTACGCCTTGGGCTACCGCTTATTTATAAGTCATCATTTCAAAAAGACAACCGCAGCAGCGCAAAGTATTACGATGGGCCGGGATTAGATAAAGGCCTGGAAATTTTAGCTCGTATTAAACGCGAGTTTGATTTACCTATCCTGTCTGATATCCACTACCCCGAACAAGCTGCCCCCGCTGCTGAAGTATTGGATATTATCCAGATACCGGCTTACCTGTGCATGCAAACTACCTTGGTTGTAGCTGCCGCTAAAACAGGTAAGGTTATCAACCTCAAGCACGGCCAGTTTCTTGCTCCTGAAAATATGGCCAAGCCTGCACAAAAATGTGTAGAGGCGGGTAACAACAATATCATCCTTACTGAGCGTGGTTATACCTTTGGTTATAACGATTTGATTGTAGACCCACGTAGCTTTTACCACCTTCGCCAAACGGGCTACCCTGTGGTATTCGATATTACCCATGCTATTCGTAAATACGGCATACCTAGCGCCGACCCTAACGGTGGCGCACGCGAGTTTCTCCCAACCATTGCCCGTGCAGGCGTAGCTGCCGGTGTTGATGGCATCTTTATTGAAGCCCACCCTAACCCGGCAGAAGCACTTTGCGATGCAGCCAGTCAGTATAAGCTTGATGAGCTGGAAGAATTCTTAAAACCTTTAATTGAACTTTACCATATAACCCGCAAATACCCAACGGCGTAAAAGCCTTGGGGGAACTGTCATCCCGAACTTGATTCGGGATCTCGTATAACCGACATACCTTTGCTATTAGATGCTGAATCAAGTTCAGCATGACAACAAAAGAAGAACAAACATGGAACTATACTTAGATTCAGTAGACTTTAAAGAGATTGAAGCCGGTTTTAAACTGGGATTTTTAACTGGACTTACCACCACGCCTACCTTTATGCACCGCCACGGCATTACCGATATTGATGGCGCTATTGTAAAGCTATCTGGCATGGTGCCTATCCTGCAGGTAGAAGCCCTTGGCGATACACCAGAAGAGATCTTAAAAGAAGCCGAGCGCCTATTGGCCTTAGGTTTAGATAAGAACAAAACTGTATTTAAAATACCTGTATCAAACGTTGGGGTTACAGCCTGTAAACTGCTGCGCGACAAAGGCCTGATGGTAAACATCCACTTGGTTTATACCCTTAACCAGGCATATATGGCTATGGCTGCCGGTGCTACCTATGTATGCCCGTTGGTGGGCCGTTTGCAAGACGAAGGCCACGATGCCCTTGCTCTGGTAGAGCAGTGTGTTGATGTTGTAGAACGTTACGGGTATGATACAAAGATTATGTTCTCATCGGTTCGCCATGCAGAGCATGTACGTAACGCGCTAAATATTGGTGTGCATACCATTACCGCCCCTTGGGGAGTAATGCAAAAGCTAACCAGCAACAACTTTACCACCCTGGGCACCGACCAGTTTGTAGAGCATACCAAGCTTATGACTGTCCATGTGCGCGAGGTTATCCGCCCGGAAAATCCAACAGTTAAAGATGGCAACACCGTATTAGATGCTATTGTGCAAATGAACGAGAGCCGCCTTGGCGCTGTCGCTGTGGTTGACGATAAAGGCAACCTTAAAGGTGTATTTACTGATGGCGACCTGCGCCGCAACCTGAAAGAAAAAGGCAAAGCCTTTACCGATAGCACCATGGGCGAACTAAGCTTTAACGAACCATTAACCGTTAGCGCATCGGCCCTGTTATACGATGCTGTTAAAATCTTCAAAGAAAAACAGATTGATAATATTGTAGTACTTGATAACAATACCCCTATTGGTATGCTTGATATACAAGACCTTGTAAAACTAGGCCTTATTGGTTAACAATTATTGTATTGATAGGATTTCAAAGGCTGCCAATGGCAGCCTTTATTATTTTTAAGCCCCTCTACTTTGGAGAGGGGTTGGGGTGAGGCTCCAATTTGTTATTATTGCACTATGCTAAAGCACGAACATTTTAATGGGCAATTTATTACCCTGCCCGATGCATTTAAACTAAAACTTAACAACATTTCGGCTATTGTTGCCGATTGG
>JAIXUZ010000353.1 GCA_027483285.1 Bacteroidota bacterium | reverse complement strand
TCAAAAATGTCCAATTGGTCGGTGTTAGAAAAACCTGCATCCAAAACGGCAATTTGCATCCCTTGGCCCATAAAGCCCAGCAGGTGGAAAACCTGTCCGTTAAACATCGTTATCTGGTTGGCACCCAAGCCATAATCAAGCGCGGTGTTGCCGTTTTTAGCGGTGCTTTTGCTCCTAACCTTTTCAGGAATATTACGGGCAAAATCCTTTACCGGATTATTGTCTACCGCTTTGCGGCGGGCTACAGGCCCAATGGCTTGTACAAATGGCAATGCCGATATTTGCGATAGTACAGAGGTATCGGGTGTCCAAATGGTAACACAGTTCAGCCATTTCGATTTGTTTAGGATAACAGCACCTGTGTTGGCTATGCCAGTAACATATTGCGGGGTAACAGGTATGTCGTATTGATCTAACGCAATGCTATAGCGCGTGCGGCGGTCCAGCGCCCGTTGCGATAAAAACTGCGACGGGTTGTTTAATGAGAATGGAGAGTTGTTCTTATCGCGAAAATACACGACATACCTTGATGGGGCTGCTGGTACTTGCGCGTTTAACGTAACTGCCGTTAAAAGCAATAAAAACAAGGTTAAAATGCAGATAGATGTTTTCATTAAATTGGTATTCTTTTTATTTCTTACTGCGGATTGTAATCCGTTAATTTCATAGTCAATTTAAAGCCTACACGTATGCGCTGGTCATACGGAAGGTTTAAAAATTGAGGGTCGGTATACGCTTCGGTAATCATTAGTTCCCTGTATATCAGGCCTACGCCCTTAGCATACACTTCTTTGCCTTGCTGTTTATTTATCAATGGGTCGTTGCTTCCGGTTTGTATTACCGTAACAGTTTCCGGAAAAGTAACCCCGTTTACGGTAAAAGGTTTACCCAAATCGGTTATTTCATAATCCCAGTTACCTATGGTGTTGTAGTAATTTCCGTTCCACACCTTCCCGTCTTTTAGGGGGAAACGTAGTTTAATAAAGCGTTCATTCTCTTCTACTTTTTCGGCAGTGGCATCGGTCTGTTTCATGCTCCAAATGTCCTTAATATACCAGGCCCCGTTGGCGCTGTCGCGGCGCAGGCGCTCTAAACGCACCGTGCTGTCGCCACTGTTATCAAGCAAAATGCTGTCATTAACCTCGCGTATATCAAAAGTAAATGTATCAACAGGGTCTAGCGGATCAAAATCATCCCATTGTATAGAGTCTACCGCAAACTGGTTATAGCGGCCTTGGTCGGTAGGGAAATACTCATAACCCTGCACCAAAGTGCCATCAATAGTATCTTCTTTGCACGACGATAGAATCGTTGCTGTTGTAAGAAAAAGTAAGAATAACGGAGTGTAAAATTTCTTCATGCGTATAAGTTGCACGCTTTGTACGAAGATAGGCAGAAAAGGTTATTCTGACAGACTACTTATCAATAAAACCGCCGCCTATAAGGTCGTTGCCGTCGTAAAACACCGCGCTTTGGCCCGGTGCTACCGCCTTTACCTGCTTGCGGAACTCTACCTTAATACGGTTCCCTTCGGTTACTATGGTACTCATAGCGCCGGGGTCTTTATAGCGTATCTTGGTAAGGGCTTCCACAGGGGTATCAAGGTTATCCAGCTTAATAAGGTTAGGGTTGCGTACCCACATTTCCTGTTTTTCCAGTTCGTTTTCAGGGCCCAAAACCACTGTATTGGTTTCGGGTATTATCTGGGTAACAAATATCGGCTCGCCTGCGGCTATTAAGCCTTTACGTTGGCCAATGGTATAAAATGGATAACCATGGTGTTTGCCCAATACGCGGCCTGTACGGTCAACAAAGCTGCCGCCGTCCAGTTTTTCAATACCGTCTACACGGCGTTTTAAAAATCCGCGGTAGTCGTTATCGGGTACAAAGCAAATCTCGTAACTCTCGTTTTTGTTAGCTAGTTCCTGGTAGCCTGCATCAAACGCCATTTGGCGTATCGCCGGCTTGGTAAACCCACCTAAGGGGAAGCGTGTGCGGGCAAGGCTCTCTTGGCTTAAGCCCCATAGCACATAGCTCTGGTCTTTTTTCTCGTCTAAGCCTTTAGATACTACATAGCGGCCATTTTCGTACCTTACCTGCGCATAGTGGCCGGTGGCAATAAACTCACAATCAAGCTTATCGGCACGTTTTAATAGGGCATCCCATTTTATATGGGTATTACAAAGCACACAGGGGTTAGGCGTGCGCCCGGCCATGTATTCGTCAACAAAATTGTCAATTATATAGTCGCCAAACTCATTGCGTATATCCAGTATCATATGCGGAAAACCAAGGTTAACCGCCAGTTGGCGTGCATCGTTAATACTATCAAGGTTGCAGCAGCCGGTCTCCTTTTTGCTGCCCCCGCTCGATGCGTAATCCCACGTCTTCATGGTAATGCCCACAACCTCATAGCCCTCTTCGTGCAACATCAATGCTGTCACAGAGCTATCTATTCCGCCGCTCATGGCTACCAATACACGTCCTTTTTTGCTCATTTCCTTTTACTCTGCTTCTTTTGCCGGCGGCCTTCTACCGTCGTCTTTACTCGTTTTTTCCAGCTTGGGCTTGCCAATCAACTGACCCATATTGTACTTCTCATTCACCATTTTGCCCTCGGCGTTTTTAACAAACCAAACACCGTGGCGCACCCCTTTTACAAACCTGCCCTCTGCTACTTTTTTTCCATCGGGGCCATAATACGTTGCCAGCCCTTCTAACTGCCCTTTAACATACGTACCCTTGGTACGGGGCGTGTTATCTTCAAAGTATTGCAGCCAGGGGCCGTCTAAAATGTCGTTCTTGTAAATTTTGGTATCAAATAACTTACCACCCGGGTAAAATGTTTTCCACATCCCGTCTTTTATCCCATTTTTATAAGCCTCTACAGATATTATTTCGCTATCCTGCTTAGCATCAAGCGTATAGTAGTTCCAAATACTATCTTTCTTCTCGTTCACATATTTGCCTTCTGCCATTAGCTTGGTATAAAACTCGTCGTAAGTTTTTACGCGGGCAACACTGCCGTTTTTAGAATATACCGAAATGGTTTTAACCTTCCCATCGGGGTAGTAGTAAATAAACTTGCCCTCGGGCTTATCATCTTTAAACTGGCCCTGGTATTTAAGCTTACCCTCGTTATCATACTTTTTCCAAAGCCCCTGCTTTTTACCGGCAGCATCCACCTTGTTGCTGTCGGCCTGGGCAAATAACAATACAGGCAAAACCAATAAGGTAGCCAACAATAAAAAGCGGTTTTTTGTAATAGTAAGGGTGTTCATGAAAATTACTACGAAGGTACGCATAAAATGGTTATGCATATAATATGCCATACTTTCAACATCTTACTCCCAACCGGCTGCTAACTACTGATTTCCGGCAACGCCTTATCAATAACCTTCAGCAGCTTCTTGGCATCATCGTCCTCTATCTGCATAGCTACACGGTGTTCGCGGCCGTTGATGGTAAACTGCACCATCTCGCCACCTATACTGTACCACGATTTATAATACGCCCTTTGAAAGTCGCTGTCTCCATAGTCAACCATTTTAAGGTTGCGCACCTGCGTAGCATCAAAGGTTTGCACCTTGCCCACACCGTTAATCTCGCGAGAGTAGGTCATCGTATCACCCTGAATCTTCAAAATCTCAATACCGCCTTTGCGCCAGCGGTAAATGTAGTATACCGCATATTCAAAATAAAGCCAAAAGGCCACCATCACCCCCAGTACAATTTTTTGCTGGCCGCTGTAATCGGCAAACAGCTCCACTATAAGTATTGTGCCGCAAATAGTCCACAGCAGCAGCCAAAGTATTACCAGGTTTACCTGCTTTTTAGTGCCCCTGCCATTTATGTTTATAAGCAGCTTTTCAGGGGTTTGCTCGTAGCTAACTTTTTTTCCTATCGTCTTCATTATTATACCATAAACTCAACCTCTTTAAAGCCAAAAGCCTTTTGTCCAGTCGATGTTTCAATTATCAGTTTTCCTTCAGGCGTTATAGCCGTTATCTTGCCCGTAAAGGCATCGCCATAGGCACTATAAAGCCGTTCTTCATTATAAAACAGCAGGTTTTGTATGTAGCGCTCATATAAATCCGCAAAGCGCAGGGCCTTTAGCAATAGGTATTCAGCTTCAAGGTAGCCCAAAAAGCTCTCCAGCAAAGGCTCTATGGCATAGCGCTGCCCCGTTATCATTTTTACTGATGTTGGGTTGCGCAGGCTCTCGTCAAACAAATCCTGGTTTATGTTTAGCCCAATGCCAATAACGGTAAAGCTCAGGTTTTGCCCTTTCAGCATGTTCTCAATCAATATACCCGCTATTTTATCATACTCCACATAAATATCGTTGGGCCATTTTACTTTGGCATCAATATTCAGGTCGGTTTTCAAAAATTTAACCAGTGCCAGGCATACCGCCATATTTAAATAGAACTGTTCGGTAGCGGCTAAAAATGTGGGTTCGTAAATTACGCTAAAGGTAAGGTTCTCGCCTTGTTCGCTATGCCATTTATTCTCTCGCTGGCCGCGCCCTCCCGGCTGGTGGTAGGCAGCATACACTGTTCCTTCGCCCACCAAACCTTTTTTAATTTGGTTAACGGCAAATTCATTGGTAGAGTTTAAATGCTCATACCATACTATGGGCTTTCCTGTAAATAAAGGGGGCACTTGTAAACAATTAAGCCGCAAAATTATTAATTAATATGCCCCCTTAACACAAAGGCTATACAATAAAGATTAAACATGCCCGTCTACCATCTATATAAGGCTTAAAATGTACGGGTCATGACACTTAATAAAAAAACGTACTTTTACCCCTTAATACTATTTTATAATTGATGGCAAAGAAAGTTACACCTGAAACAAAGGAAACTAAAACCGTAGCCCCTAAAAAGGCGGCAGCAAAAAAAGCTAAAACTACTGCAGTAGAAAAGCCTGCCAAAACGGCTAAAGATAAAGTTGCAGCCCCTAAAAAGGCCGCGGCAAAAGCTACACTGGTAAAAGAAAAAGCAGCAGCACCTAAAAAGGCAGCAGCTAAAACCGTTAAAGCTGATAAACCGGTAAAAGTAACCCCTGCAAAAAAGGCTGCTACCAAAGCTAAGACGGCAAAACCTGCCAAAAAAGCAGCTGTGGACCCTGAACAGGAGTTGCTAAATGCAATTATTGACGGGATGTTGGACAAAAAAGGGCACCAGATTTTGGTACTCGACCTTCGCCCAACAGGCAACTCTGTTGCTGATTGGTTTGTTATATGCCATGGTACGTCTAACACACAGGCCGATGCCATTGCCGACTCGGTAGAAGATACCGTTAGGAAAAGGCTTAACGAGAAGCCCTGGCATACCGAAGGCTTTCAAAATGCGGAATGGATTTTGTTAGACTATGTAAACGTAGTTGTTCACGTTTTCCAGGAGCCTATCCGCGATTTTTACCGTTTAGAAGACCTTTGGGCCGATGCGCCAACTATTAAAATAGAGGAATCTTTTAGCAAATAGCTTCACTTGTAAACTTAAGTGCACATCGTTTGTTAACTCAAGCAGAAAGAAACACAATGTCTGATAATCAAGAAAAGAACACCAACCCGGGCAATAACCAAAACCCGTTTAACCGTATGCGCGACTCGTTCGGCGGCAATAACAAGCCGGGCAATAAAAAGCCGCGTTTTACTTTTAGCCTGTACTGGATTTACGCTGTTATAGTTATTGCCTTTATTGCAATTACCTATTCTGACTTTGGCGGTGGCGTTAAAACGCTGGATGCCCCTAAAGATTTTTACCAGGATATGCTATTGAAAGGCCACGTTGATAAAGTGGTTATTGTAAAGCGTAATGATGAAGCCGAGATTTACCTTAAAAAAGAC
Source organism: Bacteroidota bacterium (assembly GCA_027483285.1). Lineage (GTDB taxonomy): Bacteria > Bacteroidota > Bacteroidia > CAMBQF01 > CAMBQF01 > CAMBQF01. The sequence continues at coordinate 6,279 of JAIXUZ010000353.1, read as the reverse complement.
TCGGTAGAGGCTCCACAAAACAAAGCATACTACGAGAAAAAACTGGGCAAAAACTATAAGTTTACAGAGAATAAACGCCCTCAGTTTAAACTGAACATTACTAAGCCCGAAGATTTTGAAAAGCAGCTTACCGATTTTCAGGATAAAAATTTAATACCTAACGATAGGCGCATTATTGCCGAAACCAACAACGATAAAGATTGGGGTGGCGATATCATCAGCATCATACTGCCTATTATAGTTATTGTGCTTATTTGGATGTTTATTATGCGCCGTATGGGCGGCGGAGGTGCCGGTGGTGGCCAGATATTTAACATTGGCAAGTCTAAAGCTACATTGTTTGATAAAGACACCCAGGTAAACATCACCTTTGATAACGTTGCAGGCCTTGATGAGGCTAAAGTGGAGATTAAAGAGATTGTAGATTTCCTTAAGAACCCTAAAAAGTATACATCCCTCGGTGGTAAAATACCGCGTGGGGCACTATTAATTGGCCCTCCGGGTACCGGTAAAACCCTTTTGGCTAAAGCCGTTGCCGGCGAGGCTCAGGTGCCTTTCTTCTCGCTTTCAGGTTCTGATTTTGTGGAGATGTTTGTTGGGGTAGGTGCAAGCCGCGTACGCGATTTGTTCCGCCAGGCAAAAGAAAAAGCGCCATGTATTATTTTTATTGATGAGATTGACGCTATTGGCCGTGCCCGTGGTAAAAACGCCATGCAGGGCTCTAACGATGAGCGCGAGAATACCCTTAACCAATTGCTTACCGAGATGGACGGCTTTGGCACCAACAATGGGGTTATTATACTTGCGGCTACCAACCGTGCCGACATTTTGGACCGTGCCCTTATGCGCCCGGGCCGTTTCGACCGCCAGATATTTGTAGACCTGCCCGATTTAGTGGGCCGTCGCGAGATATTTAAAGTGCATTTAAAACCACTTAAGCTTGATCCGCATTTGGATGTTGAGTTTTTGGCTAAACAAACCCCCGGTTTCTCTGGTGCTGATATTGCTAACGTTTGTAACGAGGCTGCCCTTATTGCCGCCCGTAAAAACAAAGACTCTATCGGCAAACAGGATTTCCTTGATGCGGTAGACCGTATTATTGGTGGGTTAGAAAAGAAAAATAAAATCATTACCAAGCAAGAGAAAGAGGTTATTGCTTACCACGAGGCAGGCCACGCCGCAACCAGCTGGTTGTTGCGCTACGCCCACCCGTTGTTAAAAGTAACCATAGTACCCCGCGGCCGCTCGTTAGGCGCTGCATGGTACTTGCCTGAGGAACGCCAGATTACCACTACCGAACAGTTGATGGACGAGATGGTGGCTACCCTTGGCGGACGTGCTGCTGAAGAAATAACCTTTGGTAAAATATCTACCGGCGCCCTAAGCGACTTAGAGAAAGTAACCAAACAGGCCTATGCCATGGTTACCGTATACGGCCTAAACGCCAAGCTGGGCAACATTAGCTACTACGATAGCAGCGGGCAGGAATACGCCTTCTCTAAACCATACAGCGAAAAACGTGCAGAGACTATTGACAATGAGGTGAGCCTTATGATTGAAGGTGCTTACGAAATTGCCAAGAAAATTTTGACCGAGAATAAAGATAAACTGGCTAAACTGGCAGAAACGCTGTTGGAGAAAGAGGTTATCTTCCGCGAAGATTTGGAAGAGATTTTTGGCAAACGCCCGTTTGAGGATGAAGCCGAAATTGAAGGCATAAAAGGCGACTACAACGCGGCTAAAATTGAAGAGGAAGCCAAGCTGCGCCAGCAGGGTAAAGACGAGGAAGCCCGCAAGGTTGACGAATCTCCCGCTAACGAAAGGCCCCGCGATTTAGGTGACACTATTGTGCAGCCACCGCCTTTTAAAGAGGATGAAGAAAAAGACAAACCGGAAGAACCGGCTTAAGGATATAGAAATCCCTCCCGCTTCAGGCCGGAGGGATTTTTTTTACTATTTTGGCTACTTATGAGCAATAGTCTGTTAAATGGATTATTAGTTGGTCTGGGTATAGCTTTGATAAGGTGGGCTAATGAAATTAGCCGTTCAGGTAGCACTAATCCATTTCCTGCATTATCAAGACGCAAAGAAAAACTTGTATGGGATCTGATACATTCTAAAGGGGAATTTACACGAGATAATATTTGGCTGCTATATTATTTCTCGCCTACACATTTTTACACAACCTATATAAAAGAAAATAAGGTGTTGTTTACAGGAATGGACGAAGCAACTAATACCATTCATTATGCAATTATAAATAACCCTTTTGATAAAAAAATTATTACTACTCATAGCATAAGGTATTCGCCTGAAACTTTTGAGAATTTGGCAGCCCTGTTTACCAAAACGGTTTTTAAGCATAGGTTTGGAACTGAATATGATATTATTGTAGGCTTTTTAACCTGGAATTTTATGGAATTATCAAAAGCATATGATGATAAAAGGGGCCTTGTTAATGTATGTGTTACTTACCGCATTAAGCGCGAAAAGGCCGATACTAAAAAGAAAAAATATATGTACGTAAGAGAATATACAGGATGTACTGTAGGAGAGTGGAAAGATATATTTTACAAGTATGTTGACTGGCAAGACAATATACCTGCCGAGCGCGAAGCGTTAACATAAAAGCAACATTGCCTTTTTTTAAGTATTTTTGATTCCTGAATGAAAGAATCGACAGCAAAAGAAAAGATGTTGAAGCGTATACGCGAGGCCCTAATTGAGCCATCGCCGTACGTTATACCCGATGTGGATTTTGAAAGCCCCATATATGTGCAAAGCAATGAACCGTTAGAGATTCAGTTTGCGCAAGAGTTTCAGCACATAGACGGTAAGTTTGTGTTTTGCGAAACCAAAGAAGAGGTGGTAGAAAACTTTACCGCCCTGGCTAAGCAATTCGGCTGGAAAGACATTTATTGCTATAACGATGATATTACCCAGTGGTTTGAGGGTACCGAGGTTAAAATAAAAGACAAAATTTGGGATGTGCTGGAAGCAAAAGTTGCCATTACTAAATGCGAGAGCCTGGTAGCCCGCTTGGGCGCTGTGCTTATGTCGTCTAAGTTATCATCAGCCCGCAAGCTGCCTGCTATTGTAGATACCCACGTGGTGGTTGCCTACACATCGCAGCTGGTGCCCGATATTAAAGATGCCTTTGAAGCTATTGCCGCCAAATACGGCGAAAGGCCCCCATCACTTATATACCTGGCTGCCGGCCCCAGCCGCACCGCCGACATTGAAAAAACGCTGGTTATGGGTGCCCACGGCCCTAAAGAGATTTACGTATTTTTAATAGACGGTTAAACACTTTGCAAAGCGACTGGGTTAAAATATATAGCGTCGACTCGCCCTACAAGGCAGAGTTAGCTATAGGCCTGTTAGCCGAGCATGGCATAGAAGCAGTTACATTTAACAAGAAAGATTCGGTTTACCTGTTTGGCGATGTGGAGGTGTACGTTCACCGCGACTTGGTAGCCATTGCAAAACACATTTTAGAAACTACACCCAATTGAGCAATATTTTACAACGCCTTATTACAGGCTTCTTTTTTGTAGTTATTCTTGTTGGTGGAATGATAGCCCACCCGCTTAGCTATGTTGCCCTTTTTACCCTGATTACCGTATTGGGCCTTATAGAATTTTACCGCCTTATTGAACGCAGTCAATGGGATATCCAACCCCAAATTATACAAGGTGTTATTGCCGGTGTGGTGTTGTTTTTAAGTAATACCTATGCCGCCGTTTATCACTCATTAAGTATGTTGGCGTTGAATATGCTAACCTTAGGCGTAATATTTATCAGCGAGCTTTACCGCAAAAAAAATAACCCCTTTGGCAACATAGCATTTACTTTATTGGGTGTTGCTTATGTAGCTTTGCCATTTGCCGTTACCAACTATTTTGTAATCACAGGTGGCTCTGCAACAGGCTTAGCAAACATCCATTTTTACCCTTGGATACTATTTAGCTGTTTTATGATTATTTGGGCAAACGACTCGTGGGCATACCTTAGCGGGCGTTGGTTTGGCAAGCATAAATTGTTCGAGCGTATATCGCCTGGAAAAACATGGGAAGGTAGCGCAGGCGGTGCCGTGGTTGCCTTATTGTTCTCGTGGATAATGTCTATGTTTTTTAAAGAGATAGACCTGGTACATTGGTTAGCTACCGGTGCTATTCTTATTGTAACATCAACCCTCGGCGATTTGGTAGAGAGTATGTTAAAACGCAGCCTGGGCGTTAAAGACTCCGGCACTATGTTGCCGGGCCATGGTGGCATCCTCGACCGTTTTGATGGTATGTTTATTTCCCTGCCTGTTATCTGGGCTTATTTTACCTTGTTTGTGTAGTTTTTTTGTATATGCTGTCGTAACATATTTTCCTGACAGGCATTTATGACTGGCAGCTACAAGCTACAAGCTACTCCGGCTGGTAAACAAACTTCTCTACCGCAGGCGCCGAACCATCGTCTAAACGTACAAAATACACACCCGGTTTCATGTTGGTAGAGGCAAGGTCTAATGTATAAACATAGCTGCTGCCAATGGCATTAAAGCTTACGTTTTGCTCGCTATACACTAACTGCCCTGTGGCTGAGAATATATTCAACGCAAGCGGCTTATTGCTGCGGTTGTTGCTAAGGTTTATGTTAAGGGTGTTGTTGGTAGGCGATGGGTATACATCAATACCAAACTTGGCACCTTGTTCATCAATACCCTGCACAAATATCTTTTTAAAGTGTGCCCAAATGGTATCGGTAGTAGTTAGGTTTACGCTAATGTTGGTGCTGAAATTATCGGGGCTTGGCGTGTTGTTATTAAACGACCAATACTGGAACTGCGAGTCGATAGCTGGCAGGGCTTGCAGCGTAATGCTGTTGCTGCCAAAAAACGCACCCGAGTAAGGGTAGCTGCTGGGTATGATAGTATTTATCCGCACGTTGTTGTTTTGCATTGGCGGGTCTATCTTCACCACAATATTGTATGGGCCGGTTAGGTCGTAGCAATCAACCATACCATCGGCAATGGCGTTGCAACGGCTGTTTATATTGTCGCGTATGCGTTGTATGTTTTGGTCCCAAGTGTTTACACTGCCTCCCCATCGTTGGGTGTGCTTGCCCATTTCAGGTGCCAATAGCGCAGCCAAACTATCCAGGTGGATTATCATTTTAGTACAATCAAAGGCTGTGTTTATAAGGTCGGCGTAGCGGTTTATGTAGAGCTGCCTAAATCCATCATTCTCCATCATTTTGTTAAACATACCGGTATGTGGTATGTCAGGGTCGCCGGGAAAAAGCTCTTCAACCGCACACGGGTCTGCATCGGGTCCTGTTGTGGGTAAGCCGGTATAGTTTTGGCCAAGGTCAAAAGTGTTGTCCATATCCCACAGGTGGTAACGCCAGCGCACACCGGCGTCTTTAGTACCTCGCCACCAGGCGGTATTCCAGTTTAGCCAGTCAGAGTTTACGGTGTAGGTATTAATAATAAAATAATCTATCAGGCTCAATGGGTCAAAGCGCTGCTCAACATAGTCGTAGTTAGACTGGATAGATAAGTCGTTGCTCATCATGTAGTTGTATAACGATACCCATGCAGTATCGCTGCCTTCGTCTAACTGCAAGCCACCCCAAAAAGCCAGCATATCTACTTTTCCTTGAGGCTGGTCGTAATAATAATCGGTAAAATCTGCATCTACCCGTTCGCGCAGTTCATACAAGCCCCAATATTGCCCGTTTATATAAATTACAATAGGGCGGTAGGCGCGGCCATCAACATTCAAATCGTATTTGTCTGCCAGTGTTTGGCAAAACGCATCGCGTATATGGGCACTTTGGTAGCCTGCATGGGCAGGGTAATTGTCAGAACCTGCTGCTTTTAAAATAATAACGTCAAACTCATCGCGCGGGGTTGTGGTAAATAGTTGCGACTCTATATTATTCGATATGCCATATTGGTCGCGGGTATAAAAGCGCATCCCTTTTTGGTCAAATGCCCACGAGTCGTTGCCGTGGCGTTTCATATCACCTTCAGTTTTAAATATCAGGCTTCCGCTGTTGGCGTCATAATACTCAATAGCATGCATAATGTCGTTACCCGAATTAAACAGCGAGTTAAACGGCCCGTTTAGGCAAACGGTAGGCATCGTATGCGTGGTGCCAATTATGTAGGTATTTGTCTCTGTAAAGCTGGCTGGTATGTTAGCGTTGGTGCTAAAGGTACGTGCCCGTATGGCTATAGTTGCGTTTACGGCAATAGGTCCTGTGTATTGGGTAGATGCTGTT
>JAIXUZ010000428.1 GCA_027483285.1 Bacteroidota bacterium | reverse complement strand
TTAACAAAACCTTAACATAAGCCAGTTAAACCATTAAACACATTCTTTGTCATTTATTAAATAAGCCCTAACCCCTATAACCGATACCCCATTAGGAAATTGGCTTAATAATTGCTAAATTGCATTACAATACAACGTCTAAAAATGAAGCTTACACTACCCAAATACAGGCTTATAGCTTTTAGTACAATGGTTGCCATTGTGTTAGCGTTTACCGCCTGTACCAAAGAGGAGGTTATTGATGGTAACCAGCCCCCGCCTGATAGTACCATAGGCAATGTTACCAAAGAGAATTATGTAAACCGCCTATACATTAGCATACTGGGCCGCGAGTGTACCCCGGCTGAGTTTACCGAGGCGTACGATATACTGGTACAAGGCAACCTATCGGTACAAAGTCGCGGGCAGGTTATTGACATAGTTACCGCAAAACCAGGCTACTACAACCGCCTGTATCGCATAGCCGAAGAAAACTATCTGAACAGCTCCGACTCACTGGATTATCAAACCCAGATTTTTGCCTACAATATTATTTTGCAAAACCAGGCACAACAACAGTTTTGGCCTTATGTTACGGCTGAACTTGCCCGCATAAACGCCTGGATGGATGCTGTTGACGATATGGAGGCCGGAACCCTTACCGTTGCAGGTATGCACAAAAGGGCGGTATCAAACTTTGCGTACGATGGTATAAACATGGGCAGTTTAAACTATGTAGCATCGTTGTTTCAAAATTTCTTTTACCGATACCCTACCGAGGCTGAACTGGATGCCGGTATTAAATGTGTTGATGGGTTCCCGGCAACGGCTTTCTTTCAGATAATAGACAGCAAAGAAGAGTATACCGATTTGTTTTTTGCCAGCGATAATTACTATGAGGGCCAGGTGCGCGATTTGTTTACCCGCTACCTTTTCCGCGAGCCTACATCTGCAGAGCAAACCTATTTTGGTACCCGCTACAAAAGCAATTCCGATTACAAACAATTACAAAAAGACATCCTTTCGTTAGACGAATATGTTGGATTATAATATGAAAAAGCTACTCAAATATTCACTGCTACTTGTTTCTGTAACTTTACTGTTTACGGCCTGTAAAAAAGAATACCTTTTTGGGGTTGATGATGTTGATGTGGTGCAAAATTCAGCATCAAAAAACAATGTAAAAACCACTACAGAGTTTGTGTCTATTGCCTATTCAGATATTTATGGCAGCACCATCCCTCAGGTATATTTAACTAAGCTATCGTTGGCTTACCTGGCTTTTGGCGATAAAAAACTGGTAGAAGACATCATTATTAAAAACATGCTGGCTGCGCCGGGTGTTCAACTACCAACGCAACAAGCTATGCTGGCCGATGTGGATTTGTTTGTAAACAATACTTACAAAAAATTTTACAACCGCACACCGGGCGAGTTTGAATTGTGGAAAATGAAACAGTTGATACAAGCCGACCAGACAATTACACCTGAGTTGATATACTACGCGTTTTTAACATCAGACGAATACCGTTATTACTAGGAGTTATGAAAAGAAGAAATTTTTTAAAAACAACAGGCTTAGCCGCTGCAGGTGTTATTGCAGCGCCCTACATACTTCCATCGGGCCGTTTGTTTGCCGCCAGTGGAAACCGTAAGGCCAACCATGTGGTGTTTTGCTTATTTGCCGGCGGGGTGCGCAATTTCGAGAGTATTCAGAAAGCAGAGGGCAATATTATGCCTAATATGCTGGTGGGCAATGAGAGTATTACGCCCGATATTGCAGGGGCTATACCTAACCTGCCTGTTGGCGGTCAGCGCCTGCAAACACAGGGCACTTTGTTCAAAGAGTTCAGATATGCACAAGGCCCCACAGGCCACTACAACGGTCATACCACAGCCATTACTGGCCGGTATAACGATGTTGACTTAAACCTAAAATCTAATCCTGACTATCCAACTGTATTTGAGTTGTACCGCAAGCACAACTCGCCGGGGCAAACTGCCCTAAATGCATGGTGGGTATCTAACCAGCTGGGCCCATACCCCGCGCTTAACTATAGCAAATTTCCGGGCTATGGTGCCGATTATGGCGCTAATTACATACAGCCTACTACCATGTTTGACCCTAACATTGGCACTGTTATGGGCAACCCCAAACAGTTTAGCCAGGCAGAACTGGGCAAGGCGAGTGGCTACCGCGATTTTTTAAATAACAATTTTGCCAACCAATACGCCCCCGGCGATGCCGGTGTGGTAAACACAGCAGAAGATAATTACAACCTGCAACAATTTTTAAAACAAACCTATACGGATGTTTCGCAAGGTGTGCTTAACAACCCGTGGGGCATAGGTGCGCAAAATATGAATGGCGACTGCTACAATATTTTGTTTGCTGAAAAAATCATTCAGCAATACAAGCCTGAGTTAATGGTAGTAAATATGCAGGGAGTAGATATTGCCCACACCAACTTTACAGCCTATTGCGCCAATATGCGCATTGCAGACTATGCCGTTTGGCACCTGTGGCAAACCATACAAAGCACACCGGGCATGGCTAACGATACCATCTTGATTATTGCCCCTGAGCATGGCCGTAACCTACAGGCTAACAGCATTGTTGATGCCTATGGCCGCTATGCCTTAGACCATACCAGCGACCAAAAATCGCGCGAGATATTCTGCATGGTAGTTGGCCCGCCTAGCGTGGTAAATCAAAATCAGGTTATTAGCGCGGTACAGGGTGAGAGTATAGATATTGTACCAACCATTGCTGATATTTTAGGTTTTGCCAGCGAAATTCCCGGCGAAGCTACCCTACCGGGTTCAACACTACAAGCAGCTTTTGTATAGTTATGAAAACAGGAAAATTATTTTTTATTGCCCTTGCTTTTGTTGCAGTGCTTAGCGTTATAACATTTGAAGCGTGTAAAAAAGACCCGCCGCAAAACCCTTACGATGATGTGGATTATGGCAATACCAACCCACCGGCCGATACGGTAAGCCAATTTAGCATAACCGGCCTTCACCGCAATATATTCTCGCAACGCTGTGCTAACCCCGGTTGCCACGATGGTAACTTTGAGCCCGATTTCCGCACTGTCCAATCAACGTATTTATCGTTAGTGTACCACCCGCTAATAAAAGAAGACTCTACAGGCTATTTTAAATACCGCGTAAAGCCGTACGATACCGCCCAAAGCTGGTTGCATGAGCGTTTAGTTACTGATGATGAAGTGCTTGGCCGTATGCCTTTGTATGCAGAGCCGCTCACATCTACCGAAATGAACCAGATTAATACGTGGATTATGAATGGCGCCCCTAACGAGGATGGTGCCATTGCTACCCTGCCCAATGAGGAGCCCACCATTGTTGGGTATTTTTGCCTTGACATGGCTAACTTATTGGTTGATACCAACCGTATAGACGATGTGCCTTACAACTCATTTATTCTGGCACCTAATACGCAATACCAGTTTGTATTCCAGATAAACGATGATAGCACAGCTATGTCGGCATTAACTAATGTTAAAATGCGTTTTAATACAGTAATTAATGGTTTTCCTAATGGTGCGCTGGCTTATCAGGCATACTACTTAAGTTTTGGCAATAACCAGTTTTGGCGTGTGGTGTTCAACACCTCTGCATTTACTCCGGGTGTTACCAACTTTTTCCGCATTTATGCAAACGATGGCGACCATACCAACGATACTGAATTTCCGCGTAACGAGCTGAATGATGCCTATAAATATTACTACTCTTTTGTTGTACAGTAATGAGAGCAAAATACTATACCGCCCTTGCGGCGTTTGCCATACTAACCTTTACGGCTTGTAAAAAAGACAAGCCCCTGGAAGATACGCCTTATATAGAAATTGCAAGCGTATCGCCTACCAATGCGCAGGCCTATAATGATACCATTACGTTTACTGTTTTTTACCGCGATGGCAATGGCGATTTAGGCGAGAACGACCCTAACGTATACAACCTGTTTTTAACCGATGGCCGCAACCAGGTGGAGTATAAATACCGTGTGCAGCAGTTGGCCCCATCGGGCTCTGATGTTGCAATACAGGGCAACCTGAATGTTAAACTGGCTGGTGCACCTATACTGAATGGAGGCACAAGCGAAACAGTTACTTACTCTATTTATATAGTAGACCGCGCAGGAAACAAAAGCAACGTAGCTACATCGCCTGTAATAACGTTGAATCAGTAGGCAGAGGAGTGAGGAGAGAGAGAAGTGAGAAGCGGGATTTGCAATTAAAATATGAAACATACAATTAACCCACTTGCTATGTAGCTGTTTACAGCTTCACAAACTTCTTCCTGATAGCCCCTTTGGGCGTAACGGCTTCTAAAATATATACACCGCTGCTTAAATTGGCAATGTCGAGGGTAAGGTGTTGTTCGGTGCCCGATTCGTTTTTAGCATCTAAAACCAGCTGGCCTGAAAGGTTGAAAATTCTTACCCGTTCAAGCGTTGATTTTAACCCGTTTGCACCTACAATTAATCTGTCGTTGGCCGGGTTGGGGAATAAATTTACATCGCCGGGGTTGTTGTTTCGTTCATCAAGCCCAACAGCATTCAGGTCAATTAAAAGTACCTGTTTAATAAACGGTTCGCCCGTGGGAGAGCCTACCTGCGGCCAAACCACCACCGTGGTGATGCCGCCGCCCAGTACAAAATATTCGCTGTAAAAGGTAAAATCCTCTATATAGTTAATAGGGTTTTGGGGCGATATGGTAATATTGGTTTCGGCTACAATTAGAATGCCGGGCATTTGGGTAGTGTCGTTATAGCTGTAAAGCACAGCCAGTGGGCCTTGGTAAACGCTGCCTTGGGTAAGGTTAACAACATTAAAGCTAACCTGGTAGGTGCTGTCTAAATAGCATGTGTCGGGTAAGCCCGCAACGTTTTCAACTTTAATAACGGGGGCTAACACCTGCGCTGAAAGGCTTTGTGTAAGCGCTAACAGCATCAGTAAGGGGACGATATATATATAGCAGCGGGACTTCATTCTTTCGTGGCTTTATACAAATGTAATTTGGAAGTTTGGCTTATACATCATATTTTTATCATAATCTTACGCGTTCAGCTATGCAGATATTAAACGAATTAGTGGTTTCTCTTAGTAAAGAAGAAGCAAGGTACTTCAAATTATTTATTTCAAAATACGCGTCGGATGATATGCGTAAGGATGAAACCCTGTTTGACTATATACGCAGAAGCGCTGATGGATATGATGATGAGGTTATTATAAATAAGCTGTATGCTAAAGGCAACCCATCAGCCTTTTACCGCCTAAAAAACCGGCTGATAGGTTTGCTAAGCCAAAGCCTTGTTTTACAGTATATTGATGAGAATGATAACATTGCCTACCAGCACCTGCAAATGGCCAGGCATTGTTTGGGCAAAAGGCTTTTTCAGCCTGCTATATATTTTCTTAAAAAGGCAGAGAAGCAGGCCGAGACTACAGAGAATTATGAGTTGATGGATATTGTGTATGGCGAGTATATCCGCCTGTCTCGCGAGGTTACAGGTATAGACCCTGAGCGTTATATTGAAAAGCGCAAAGCCAACCAGGAGCGCCTTACCGAGTTTAGGCGTATTGATGATATTGTGGCCGTGGTAAGCCATAGGCTAAAGCTTAGCCAGAATTTCTCGGTAGGCAGGGAACCCGTTGTTAAGTTGCTGGAGAAGATTACCAAAACCTATTCGGCTAATAACACCGCTGTTGAAACCAGTCCCCGCCTTATGGTGGGTATGTTCCGCGCGGTTACACAAATCCTTTTGCAAAAGCACGATTACCTTGCCCTTGAGCAATACGTTGCCGATGCACAATCAACATTTAACCGCTTAGGCTTATTTGCCAAAGGCCATAAAGAAATGTACCTGCAAATGCTGGTATACCGTATTAACGCGCTGCTAAAACTACGCAATTTTGACATGGCCAAAGCGCAGGCTAAAACGTTGAAAGATGCCCTGTCGGGCGGGGTTGGCGGGCCCGGCATTTCCTACACCAACTTCTTCAACAAATACATCTTCTTTTACTACAATGCCATGGTAAATATTTACTCTGAAACCGATATCGATAAGGCGATAAAGGAGATAGAGTTTATGCAAACCCAAACCAACCTGAAGAAGCTCGATTTCTACGCCCTGTTTGTGCCGCTAAACCTGGCTATACTTTGGTTTGGCAAGCAAAACTACAGGCAGAGTGTGCGCTATTTTAACGAGTTGTACCAAACCGAGGGCTACACCAATTCGGCTACTGACTTGCAGCTGAAAATTGCCGTTGCAGAGCTTATTGTGCGGTATGAAACTAACGACTTCGACTACCTGCAATACCGCATTAACCAGGTTAAAAAGAATTTTAAAGACCTGTTGAAACAAGAGCCTTATGCCCGCGAAAAGGAGTTTATGTCTATCATATCAGACCTTACCGAAAGCCCCATTTTAAAAGACAATAAAAAGTTGCTTATCCGCATAAATAACTTCATCAAGACCCCCGAATCTGCTGATGGGCAGGTAATAAGCTATACTGAGTGGCTAAGTGAAAAGACAGGTAAATAGAGGTGTTTATTGATTTAATTATCTTTGATATCCATATCAATTATTTTGTTGGACGACTGTTTTTTAAATAGTTCAATAAAATAACCAATTTGGAAAAAGTCTCGCCCTGTCTCATCATTTATTTTATAGTCAAATTGATGTAGGTACCCAATTTGTATAGTTGTTGCTTTTGATGGTCTTAAATTAAATGCAAACAATAGCCTATTCCTTTCAAAATACGGTTCTTTATCTGTAAAAAATAACTCATTGCTGGCACTAATTTGAAACGGTTTAAAACCCTTCGTATCTTTTCCGAAAGGATAAGATAGGCCAAACCTGTAACGATAACGGTTTCGGTAACCATTAGTTGTAAACCTAAACTCAGCCCTATACCGCTGTTCAATTTTAAGTTTACCAATTGATTGAAATAGAATAACCTGAGGCCAAATTCTAAATTCATTATTGTTTTTTGGTAAAACAAAATTTCCCCCTTCTCTATAAGTTTGATAGCTTCCGGCACCTAAACTGAATTTCACATTTTTGCCAACTTTGTAATTAAAGCCTGCTTTGTATTCGTAATAATGGAAATTGTTATAAAATTTTAGTGAGCGTAGCTGTAACTCGCCAAACGCGCTCCATTTATCATTTATATTGTATTTTAAATTAATAATATTCCAGCTACCTAAATCAAATTTTTGTGCAGTCAGGTTATTTATTGTTAAGCAAGATATAAGTATAGTTAAATATGCTATTCTCATTTAGTTTTGCTTTTGAGTTTCTTTTTGTTCGCATATACTATATGACTGGCTGAAAAAATGAGAGTTAGGTACTGTAATTATTTCGTTATCTTTTGTTTTTAAAGACACAAAAAAATAATTCAAATCAGTTACTTCTCCTTCATAGTGATAGTCTTTATGCAAAACTTTTATTGTAACTCCTATTTTTAAAGGGTGGTTAAAGAAAATTAAAATACTTGATGTGATATTTGATAGTAATGACCATTGAGCAAAAAATGCAATACCTAACGCTGTAAGAATGGTGCTGGCAAATAATGCTATTTCGCTTTGTTTAAAGCCCCAAATCCCCGTTAAAAATATAATAGCTGTTATTGTTGTAAATAGTTGAATTGACCTGATAGCCATTTTTCTTCTACCTCTTTCCAGTTTGGTTTTTTTTAGAAAATTATTTACAACCAGCTTAAATATAAAATACGAAATAATGTATAGGCCTATTATTATTAGGGTTTCAACAATCTGAATTTTTGACATTTGCATGGTTTATTTATGACTCGTTTTTATTTTTTATACTGATTAGATTAATGATTTTATGAAGTATTGATGCATTAATTTAAGCAGCCCGGCTCTTGTTTAAAAAACTGTTCTGTAGGTTCATTCCGTTTTATTTTTGCTTAACCGTTTTCATTTGAATTACATCAACTAAAAACGCAAATGCCATAGAGAAATAGATGTAACCTTTGGGAATTTCAAAATGAAGCCCTTCAGCCAGCAGAGAAACGCCAATCATCATTAAAAAGCATAAGGCCAGAATTTTAAATGAGGGATGTTTTCTGATAAACTCACTTATGGGTTTAGATGCAAAAAGCATAATAACAACTGTTACTATTACTGCTGTATACATTACCCAAAGCTCCTGAACCATACCAACGGCAGTAATAATAGAATCTACTGAAAAAACCAGGTCTAATATTAATACTTCTAAAAGCAGTTTTTTAAAGCTGCTTTTTTGCGGAACATTCGGACCGTCATCATTACTAATCTCGGTTTTATGATAAATTTCTTTGGTACTTTTATAGATTAAAAATAGCCCCCCTATAATTAATATCAGCCCTTTACCTGAAAAGTCAATTTTAAATAGTGTAAACAAGGTTTGGTCTAATTTTAATATCCACGCAATAAAGGCCAACAAGCATAAACGCATTACCATAGCCAGCCCTATGCCCCAATACCTGAGTTTGTTGCGTTGGTTTTCAGGCAATTTATCAGCCAGAATGGAAATAAAAATAATGTTATCTATGCCCAGAATTACTTCCAGCGCAATTAAAGAAATTAATGGAACTATTGCTTCTGTCATTGTTTTTCTTGAATTGTTTTTGGTAAATATATGCAATACTAAAATACACAGATTGTTCACATATACGCCATTAACGCTTTGATGTATTAATAAAAAAAAGCCCACCATTTGCATGGTGGGCTTTTCCTGAACTAACAGAATCTATTACACATTATACATAAAGCAAATCGGGGTCCTTATTCCCTCCCTTTTTATCAGGAGGGGATTAGGGTAGGCAAGCACTATTGTTTTATTAACCTTTGTACTTTGGCAACACCATTGCTATCGCGCAATACAATGGTATAAACTCCCTGGGCTAACCCATCGGTATTTAGTTGTACCATGTTTTTGCCTGTAAAAGCATTTACAGTTTGGCTATCTACAACCTGGCCAACCATATTAACAATTGTTAGGTTTAGCTGGGCGGTTTTCGATGTTTCAACCATTAATGTTGCATTATCGGTAGTAGGGTTAGGGAACACTGTTACCCCGTCTATAGCGCTGGTTTCTTCCACACTGGTAATTGTGGCAGGGCCAAGTAATATCTGTGCGTTGTTTACAGAATCGGCAATAGGTGTAAGGGTTACAAATGTTGGGTCGCCTGAGTATCCGGGGAAATCAGCATACAACTTGTAGGTACCATACGCAAGGTTGTTAAAGCTGTAGTTACCATCGGTATCGGCAGTAGTATAAGCAATATTATCGCCTGCTATGGTTTGTAGTATTACCGTAGCACCGCTAAAGTCGGCAGCTGCGCGCAAAGTATCAGCCCAATCTACAGAGCCGCCAATAAAGCCCGGCCCACCGTTGTTTGATGCTGCTATCATATAAATATCGCCGGTGGTGTAAGAGTTGTTGTTGATAGATATAACATCGCCAAAGTTCCAAAGCAAAGCCGCTGTATGGTAGGTTGGTATGCGCACGGCATATAAAGGGTCGTTAGGTGTTAAAGCAGCTTTAACTACATAGTCGCCATTGGCTACATTGCTAAATACATAATTGCCGTTGTTGGTTACTTCTGCGCCTGCAGGCACCAGTTCGCTGTTAGGGTAGTCAAAACGTAGTAAGAATACATAAGCAACACTTGCAGTAGTGTTAACGCTGGTGTAAACTGTGCCGCTTATAATGTTTGGATTATTACCGCCACCAACAACAAGAGAGTCGCAGTATGTGCTTTGGCAACCGCTATTGTTCCATACAGTTAAGCATACAACGTAAGAGCCTCCGGTAGCGTAGTCGTGGGTTGGATTTTGTAATGTAGAGCTTGATCCATCACCAAAGCTCCATGTCCAGCCAATAATAGGGTTCAGGCTATCGCCGCTTACAGAGTAGTCGGTAAACTGCCATGCAAGGTCGTTGCTATTGCTAGGGTCAAAAGGGTTTCCGTAGAAATATGCCTGGCAGCCTGTGTTAGAGCTATCGTTTACAGTTATGTTGTAACACTCGGTATCCTGACAGCCATTATTGTTAAACAAAGTGTGGCAAACAAGGTAAATACCGTTTCCAGTAAAAGTATGTATTGGCGACTGTTGGGTTGATTGTGTGCCATCGCCAAAATCCCATAAGTGGCTGTATGTATTACCATTGTTTACGGGGATAAAAACATAGCTGTTTAACAGGTTAGCATCAGTAAAAGTAAAAGATGCGTCGCAACCACCATTAATATTTCCACCGGCATAAACCACATTACAATAAGTTGCGGTGCAGCCATTGTAGCTAACAATAACACAAACGTTGTATATACCAGGTGTTTGGTAGTAGTGTTGCGTTGTTGGGCCTCCCACTCCGGTATTTCCATCGCCAAAATCCCAGGTATAAGTGGCCTGGTTATTAACCTGACCATCAAATGTGCCAACAAACACCCAGCCTAAAGAGTCGTTACCATTGGGTTGTGTTGTAAAGCCTGCGGTGCAACCGCCGTTAGGGTTGCCAACAACAAGGCTATCGCACAGTGTGCAGGATGTGCCGTTGTTGCCTGGTGCAGTATAGCAAATAGAGTACAAACCAGCGTTAGGGAATGTAACAATTCCATTAGGGTCGGGCTGTAAAAAACTACCGGGTGTTATGGTCCATGTGCCACCTGGAGTAGTTGGGTTGAGATTGTATGTAAAAGTGTTATTAAGCAAGGTTGGGTTAAACGATGCGTTGCAGTTTGTGTTTGTAACAGTTACCTGCTGGCAGTAGTTAGAAATGCAGCCGTTAGCATCGGTAGCGTATACACAAACAGTGTAAGAGCCTGGTGTTGTATAGGTATGGGTAATACTTGCTGATGAGGTTGCGTTGGGGCCATCGCCAAAGTTCCATGTATAAGTAAAAGGTGCTGTGCCCGATGAGGCTGGTATAAAAGTAAAAGTGTTATTGACTTGCGGTGTAACGGTAAAAGCAGTTTGGCAGTT
>JAIXUZ010000175.1 GCA_027483285.1 Bacteroidota bacterium | reverse complement strand
TTGAAAATAAAGAATATCCTTTAAACTGTAGCGGTTTTCGCCCTGATAAACTGTTGTACCTGCCCCAAAGCTAGATGTGTAAGACAATTCAACATCGGGCTTTAACTTGTAATGAAAAGACACATTTGCTTTTATGTTGCGGGTATTATAGTTAACTACATCAGACTCGTTATACCCTTTGCGGTAAAATGTGCCCAACCCTGGAAAGTTGACACTTTGTCCGGGTGAAGTTTCTGAGGCAATTTCATCGCCATAACGGTTTACAGCATCATACCCGCCTGGATTGTTTCTATTAACCACCGATTGCGGAGTTGCATCGTAATTAGTTGCACGCCAATCATCTGCACGCAAATAATAGAAGTTTAATTTATAGGCAAACTTATCGTCACCCGCTTTGTTTTTAAATACCTGGGCGTAACGAACAGAACCTTCAAACAATAACCTTTCGGCTCCACGAACCATAACAGATAAACCGGGGAAAGAAAACGGGCTTTTAGTTGTCATAGATATAACCCCATTAAAAGCATTGGGTCCATAATACGCCCCTGCAGCACCCTGAACTAAATCTACTTTAAGCACATCAAGTTCTGATGCACCTAAGAAGTTACCTAAAGAAAAGTTAAGGCCTGGAGCCTGGTTATCTACCCCATCAATAATTTGTAAAGACCTGACCGGCGAAGTGCTATTGAATCCCCGAGTATTAATAACCTTAAAGCCAATACTAGCCGAGTTAACGTCTACCCCCTTAAGTTGCCCTAAGCCATCGTAAAAATTAGCCGAAGGGGTTTCTTTTATAGCTACAAGGTCTAGTGCCTCTACTGTCAGTGGGTTTTCTCGGGCCTTCTCCCCTATTCTATTATCAATCACTTCGGCGCCTTTTATTTCAACACCAACAGCTTCCAATTTCACACTCAACTTTACCGTTACATCATTAATGGTAAGCTCTTGCGATTGGTAACCCAAAAAACTAACAGTTACAGCAAACGGAGGAGATGCTTTTGCATCAAATTTAAAATTGCCATCAATATCGGCAGCCGCCCCAACGCCCGTGCCCTTTACAACAACAGTAGCACCAATAAGGGCATCGCCACTGGCTTTGTCTTTAACAGAACCGCTAATAACCTGAGAGAAATTAGAGGTTGCTATACAAATAAATAATATAGTAAGTAATTGTGTTGTTGTTCTTTTCATACCTGTAATCCTTTTATAACTTCGCAAAATAGAAAAATAGTTTGCATATTAGCCTTGATGCAAGATTTTTTTGCAATCCATAATTCCTAAACTATGAGAAAGATAGTACTTTTTTTAATATTAGTTGTTTTGATCAGTTCAGTACCAGCATGCCGCAGCCGTGTTTACACAGTAAAGGCACGTTATAAAGAAGTACCGACACCAGCGAAACCTGACTATACTAAAGCCGATAGCTGGTTTGCATTGCCCGGCAGGAATGATATGGCAGACAAGGTGATGGGGCAAAAGGAAGAAGTGTATACTAAAGAAGATACGCTAAAAGCTGATGTGTTTTTCATTTATCCTACCATATTTACCGGTAAGGCTAACGATGAATTCCTATGGAACGCCAATACAGCGGATGAAACACTTAACAAGCGCATTACCAATACAACTTTAAAATACCAGGCTACCGCTTTTAATATGTCAGGTCGGATGTATATACCCAAATACAGGCAGGCACAACTTACTGCGTATTACACTAAGAATGCAGCAGATGGCATTGCAGCTTTTGATACTGCCTATAGCGATGTAAAGAGGGCCTTTACTTATTATTTGGAACACTATAATAATGGCAGGCCTATTATAATAGCATCGCATAGCCAAGGCACAAATCATGCAGAGCGACTATTAGCTGATTTTTTTGACGGAAAGCCCCTGCAAAAGCAATTGATAGCGGCCTATCTGGTAGGAATGCCAATTAATAAGAAACGCTATATAACCATTAAGCCTTGCGAAAGCCCAACCGAGACAGGATGCTTTTGTAGCTGGACTACCTTTAAACGCAACCACTACCCTAAAACGTACTACTGCCGTGGGTATGCCGATGCAGCCTGTATAAACCCAATATCGTGGACATTTGACACCACGCCCATACCACGCCAGCAAAATAGTGGCGGCCTTTTTTACGATTATAAACGTATTGCCAAGAACTGTTCTGATGCGCAATTGGGGAAAGGGATACTTTGGATAAGGCACCCGCATTTTCCGGGTAGCTTTTTAGTTTATATGAAGAATTACCATGTAGGCGATATTAATCTTTTTTACAATGATGTTAGAAATAACGCCAAGTTAAGGGTTAATGAGTTTTTGAAGAAGTGAGGTTAACAAATAAATTGTTGAACATAGCCCCTACCCCTTGCTTAGAATACTTTTGGCGGTAGATTGTGCTTGGTTGTTCCATTTCATAATGGGTAGCTATTGCTTTTTCAATCGCAGCTGTCCAGGCCTCTGCTGTATTTTCAGAGAGTATACCTGTTTGCAGGGTTACCAGGTCATCTAACGGTGGAATGTCAGAAGCTACGACAGGAGTTCCGCAACAAATAGCTTCAGCAACAACCAACGAAAAAGTCTCGAGGTACGATGCATGCAAAAAATAATCGGCGGCGTGAAAAACGTTAGCTACTTTATCTTTTGGCAAATAGCCTAATAGGTTTAGCTCAAAACTAAGCGTTGGTTTTAGCGCTTCAATCCTTGCCCTGTATTCACCATCGCCCACAATATTAAGTATTATAGGTTTTGCTGTTTTCTTTGCTATTATATCTAAAGCAGCTAAAACCCAAAAAGGGTCTTTAGGATATTTAAGGTTAGTTACGCAGCAAAATGTAAGCCTCTCCGATACTTCTTTAGGTTTATAATAAAACCTGTCAGCATCTATTACATTGGGAATAATTGCCGCCTTGTC
>JAIXUZ010000320.1 GCA_027483285.1 Bacteroidota bacterium | reverse complement strand
ACCTCCACCAATTCTACCGAAACAACACCATCGGTATCAATGTTTACCAAATTTACCTGGGCTGTTTGGTTTACAAGGCTTTCAGCAAAGGGCGTTTTCACCTTTACATAATTTTGGGTAAAGCCGTGCATAAACTCGCCGTCGCGCTCAGCCTCCCACAATACGGTAGCTATTGCACCTATGTTTTCTTCGTAAAATTTACGGCGCTTTTTCTCCGATAATATAGTCAGCATTTTGTTGCGCTGCTGGCGGATAGCCATAGGCACTACCCCTTCTGTAACACGCACCGCGGTTGTATTATCGCGCTCTGAATAGGTAAATACGTGAAGGTACGATATATTCAGTTCGTTTAGGAAATTATAGGTCTGAAGGAACTCCTCCTCCGTCTCGCCCGGAAAGCCCACAATCACATCAACCCCAATACAGCATTCAGGCATCAATTCTTTTATCAGCGCAATACGGCTGGCGTATAACTCACGCTCATACCTGCGGCGCATGGCTTTAAGTATGGTATTAGAACCCGATTGCAGCGGTATATGGAAATGCGGTACAAACTTGGTGCTTTGGGCTACAAAGCGCACAATCTCATCCGTCAACAAATTAGGCTCTATTGATGATATACGGAAACGCTCTATGCCTTCTACCTTATCCAGTTCTTGCACCAGTTGGTAAAAAGTCTCATCGGTGCCTTTGCCAAAGTCACCAATGTTTACGCCCGTAAGCACAACCTCTTTTACCCCTTTAGCGGCAATCTCGTTCGCCATCTTCACCACATTGGCAGTGCTGTCGCTGCGGCTGCGGCCACGGGCCAGCGGTATGGTACAAAACGAGCAGAAATAGTCGCAACCATCTTGCACCTTTAAAAAAGTACGGGTACGGTCGGCGGCCGAGTAAGCTGAATTATAGTTCTTAACGTCTTTAATCTCGCAGGCATGCACATCGGCCGCCTCGCGTTTCTCAAAGCTCTCTAAGTAGCTAACTAAGTTGAATTTTTCTGATGCCCCCAACACAATATCCACCCCCGGTATAGCCGCAATTTCTGTTGGCTTAAGCTGGGCATAGCAACCAATAACGGCAACAAAGGCTTTGGGATTAAAACGTAGGGCTCGGTTTACAATGCTGCGGCATTTTTTATCGGCCTGGTCGGTAACACTACACGTGTTTATTACATATACATCGGCAGCACGCTCATCAAACTCCACACGGCTAAAACCCTCCTCTTTAAACTGCCGCGCTATAGTCGACGTTTCAGAGAAGTTAAGCTTACAACCCAGGGTGTAAAAAGCTACTGTTTTTTCTGCCGTTTGCATAAGCTGCAAAGATACGATTTTAGGGGATAGGGTCTAGGGGTAAGGGGCTAGTAAATTATTGTGCATCCTAAATTCACAAAATATTACTAAAACCTAGCACCTATTTAGCTTACAGCTAAATACCCCCGCATAGGCTCCCAATAATACTCGTGCCAGCCGTTGGCTACACTTTCCAATTGTTCATCGGGCACATTGGTTTGGGTAAAATGGATAATGGCATTATTGCCATGTTGTTCAAAATCGAAGGTTACGGTACTTTCCACTCCCTCGGGCCAGTCGGCTGCACGCCAGGTTTGCACAATACGCTTACCGGGTATAAGCTCTTTATTTATACCGGTTGAATAGCCCCCATAAGTAGAAAATATGCCACCTACCTCATTGCTAATATTTGCATCATCGCCCGTAAAAGCCGCATGGTGTTTAGCATCCATCAACACCTCATATAGTTTACCTGTAGTGGTATTTTCAAATAGTTCGGTTTGATTTATTATGCCCATAGCATTTAATTTATATGCAATTTAAACCTTTACCTCCGGTTAAACTATTTAGCGCAGTTTAACATTTTGTTAACATTAGTTATATTGCACAAAAATTAACAACAGGAGAAGTACTCTGCAAATGGATATTCAGGAATTTTATTTATCAAAATTAAACGGGGGATTTTTTCTGCGCCTGTTAATAGACGTTGTTTTTGTAGCAGTACTTATTAGGTTTGTATACTATAAAAACTATCGCAAGGGCGATACCGTTTTTACCTTTTTCCTTTTCAACGTTGTCATATTTATAATTACCTACCTGCTCAATATTGTAGATATATCAATGGGGGCTGCATTCGGTTTATTTGCGGTATTCTCCATGATACGGTACCGTACAGAAGATATTTCGGCCAAAGACATGACCTACCTTTTTATTGTAATAGCTATTGGTATGATTACCGCTATTGCAAAAGAAAGCATGCTGGAATTATGCTTACTTAATGGGTTTATTGTGGGCCTAACCTTTGCGTTAGACCGCAATATGTTTTTCCTTAACGAGCACGAAAAGGTGATAGAAAGAGTAGACTTAGAACTTATTAAACCCGAAAACAGGGCCTTGCTCTTATCCACTCTTAAAGAGAAAACAGGATACGATGTACACCGTATAACAGTAACCAAAATAGACCTTACTAAAAATAAGGCTATTATTAAGGCCTACTATTACAATGGCTACAACAATTAAGTCCTAGCCGTTAAAGGTAGAACTTAATCTCTGTTTTCAACGCTTCAACTATTTTTTGTATTACGGCATAAAACTTCTCTACCAGCGCTGGTATTATATCCAGGTCGGTTAGGTTTTGTGCATTCTTTTCAATTACCACTACATCATCTTTTAATGATGTAACACCCATAAGTTCCATGGTAGGTTTTACCTGGTGGGCAACAGATTTTACCCCGGCCCAGTTACCGCTGTTTAAAGAGTTTACCATATCATCGGCAAGCTTGGGCATCGTTTCAATAAATAATTGCATCATATCGCGCATAAATTCGCGGCTTCCGCCCGATATCTCCTCGATAGTTGCAAGGTTGTAAAGACTCCCTTGCTGCTCCTGAATCACATACTTGTTAATCATAATCATTGGGTTTTAATTATTGTTTGGTTTTGCAGTTGCTGTGTTGCGTTTTATTGTGTTGTTCAATAATTTAATTTTCTGTTCGGGGGCTATGGCATTAACCTTGTCTTCAGGCTTTACATTGGTCTCGTCTAATACACTCTGACGAAAAACCAGCGACTTATCCTGCCCGTCTTTTGTTTTATCATATAGTACATCGCCCTTTGTTTTGGTATCCATCTCCTTCGCCGACGCATCGGCCGGGGTTTGCATACGCTTGCTGGTAGTTGCAGTTTGTGCATTCACCGCTCCCGCAATCATCAACATAAACACTATGGCTACTATACTTTTCATCAATTAACAATTAATTTATTTTTCGTTTTTCACTTTTAGTTTTTCATTTATTTAAGCACTTGTATCATCATAGTCGATTGTAATACCGTGGTATTATCTCCACCTACTGTTGCTGTTCCGTTTGATGGGGAGCTTTGTTTGGTGCGCACACCAAAAACATACATACCATCAGCAGGCACATCGTAGTGGCCCATCAACGTCCAGTTGGCATTTGGCACAAACCGTGAGCCTGCATAATCTACCGATACTTTGGTATAGCCGCCATTCATTAAATCCTGCTGGTTTACGCTAAACCCAATATCAGCCGATGTGTAAACAGTACCATTGGCCGCCATGCCACCAGTTGCATATAGTAACACCCTGTCGCCTGCTTTTAAGGTAAGCGTGCGGTTAAGCCCCGGCACTGTGGTAAAGGTGGTATTGGTAATAGCCCCACCGGTGCTATAATCAATATATAAGTTATTTTTTGTAAACGCTGATACCCATATTGGCGGTGCTGCTGCACCTGCCGAAGCCAATACCTGGCCTGCAGCACCGGCATTTCCGTCGGGTTTTAAAGCGCCTGTAAATTTAAGCGCGCCTGCTACATCTAATTTCTCTGCCGGGGTTGCGGTACCAATGCCCACGTTTGCCCCGTTATTAAATAGGTTACTGCTGTTAAGCACCCATCCTGTACCATTCCAAAACGGTGTGTTGCCTGCTACAGATCCTACACCCATTGTGCCCGCAGGGCCTGTTGGACCTATACCACCTACAGGGCCTGTTGCACCGGTTGCCCCTTGTGTACCCATAGCACCTGT
This sequence comes from Bacteroidota bacterium, assembly GCA_027483285.1. Classification (GTDB taxonomy): domain Bacteria; phylum Bacteroidota; class Bacteroidia; order CAMBQF01; family CAMBQF01; genus CAMBQF01. The sequence continues at coordinate 5,490 of JAIXUZ010000320.1, read as the reverse complement.
AGGGCCTGTTGCACCTGTTGGCCCCATAAGGCTGCCTTGTTGCGCCCAGGCTGTTGGGGTGGTTTTCTTATAATATAAGCCATTGTTTTGTTGCAAATAAAAATCGCCGGCATTGCCCTGGCTGCCTGTAGGTGCTGCGGGGCCTGTAAGCCATGCTGTGGCAGCGCCTGTGCTACCAGTAATACCTTGCTGCCCTTGCGAGCCCGATGGCCCGTAAGAGCCTCCTGTATTACTTGCATTGCCTACTGTAGATATCATCACCCAGTTTGGTATTTCGCCATTACTGGTATTATAGTAAAACCCATCGCGCACATCGGTTTGGTATACTATTAAACCCTGTGCAGGGCCACCGCGTAATGCGCCGCTTTCATTCAACAGACCACCTAACTCGCCGGGCTCTGTGCGTTGCTTATATGTAATGCGGGGGATAAGTAAACCCTTACCGTTTTTAGCTGGCGATTTAATATCCAGTATAGCATTAGCATTGGGTGGAGAGCCATCCATATTAATACCTACCGCCTGAGCTGCCAGCCTGTTTGTAAAGGCCATAAATAATATGGCTGTTACCAGGGTTACACGAAATATATTTTTGTTTATCGCTTTCATTACATATATAAGCTATGCAGTGGTAAAATTATTGGTAGTTTATGCATATTATAACCAACTGTAGGCTATGCGTTACCAACGTAAGTTTTTTTGTTTTTTTGATTAAAATATTCTATCATAACCCATTGTTTACAAGCATTTACAAGTAAACAACTTTATCTTCAATGTACTATTTCATGTAAGGCATCAAGCTGAAACAAAGTATACTATGATTTATTAAACTATTTCCGCTTAATTTATTATTGGTTGAAACCAGAATTCTTCTATATATTAATTAGTTGTAGCATTATTTTAGCCTGCTGACAAAACACAAAAACATTCCTATCCATTACACAATAAATTAATTTTAGTTAGTTATGTACCGCCTTTTAAATATATTATCCAATGCAATTGCTAAATAAAAAATGGGAAAGCGGTATACCACTTTCCCATTTTCTTTAAACCTTGTATATATATTATTGTAAAACGTTAATTACAACCCAACGGCTTTGTGTACCATCATAAATAAGTGTTATGGTTCCGGTACCGGTTGTTGAAACATCAGAACCTGTATTGGTTGCTATACGGTTTGATGAACTAGAGCTGCTATTTTGGTTTCTGATTGTCATGTTTCCTGTACCCACATTATACAATATCAAAATTTGCCCGTCAGACCCTGCTGAAAATCCTGTAATAGAGAAGTTGCTAGAGCTACCACTATTAAATTTAATATAGCCGGCAGAGCTAAAGCTTATGTTGTGGTTAGCTGTGCCTGACAATGTCATTGCAGTTGATGTGTATATATTTGATGCGCTGCTGCTTGGTGATACCCAACTAAGGGTACCGCTAGCATCAGTAGTTAAAACCTGCCCGTTTGAACCTGCGGCTGAAGGTAAGGTATAGGTAATGTTAGCCGATTGTACAGGTGCTTTAAATGCAGTATAGTTTGAACCTGATGAACTAGGCTCATAAAAACGAGCCTCGCCGGCTGTATTATTATTATTTGAAATAGCTAGATGCCCATTAAAAACATCAAGTTTAGCCAATGGGGTGGCTGTGCCAATACCAATATCTCCTCCGGTTCCAATATTCAACCGTTCGGTATTATTTGTTTTAAAAGATAGTGCCTTGCTATCAGTAGTTCCAATAAAATTGCTAGCACTAATGCCGCTATTGCCCGATAGTCCCCAACCACTTGATGATGAAGAAGGTGTTGACCAGGTAGCATTACCATCAGCATCCGATGTTAAAATTTTACCGGCACCTTGGGTTCCGTCTTCAATACGCACACTTCCTTTAATATGTAGCGTTGTGCTGGGTTGGGCATCCCAAGAAAATGCGCCTATTCCAACATAACCATTATCAATAATATTAAGAGGCGATACACCGGTGCGGTCGTTCCAAAAGCGGAATTTATTGCCACCTGAATATGAAAAGAAATTATCAATTACCCAGTTGCCAGTTCCTGCTAAGCTTGGTTCAGCTAACATAAATTGGCCTCCTTCCTGGTCGGAGGTTGCTCCAGCTTTTATATGACCAATAACATCTAGTTTTTCGCTAGGAGAGGTGGTACCTATACCAACACGGTTATTATTGGTTATAGCCATTACTTCGGCTACACCATTTATTATAAAGTGCATATCATAAGTAGCACCATCGTCGTGCCCAAAGCGTATAACGTCACTACCTATAATACCGCCACCGGTAGAATATTGCATTAAGTTAAAGCCCTGTCCATTCTGTATTTGGCCATAATCTTTTAAAGATATCTGTCCGTAAAAGTCGTGCTGAGTTCCTGTTGGTGAGCCATAGGTTGTAGTATATGTTCCAATTCGCATTCTCTCTATATTATTGGTTTTAAAAACCATAGGTTGGTTATCGGTTGAACCAATAAAATTAGTAGAGGGGTTAGTCCCGGTATTTCCGATAAGGCTCCAAGCATTAGCTGAGCCTGCTGCACCTGTTGCGCCTGTAGCACCTGTGACACCAGTTATGGTAGCACGGGTAGTCCAGGTTGATACTGCTGTTTTTTCTGATATAGTATTGGTTGCTGTGTTGTAATACCAGTCGCCTACAGAACCCTGGCCACCTGTTGGGGCCGTAGCGCCCGATATCCAGTTTTCTGATGTTCCGGTAGCTCCAGCGGATCCCGTTGGGCCTGTCGCACCGGCTGCTCCTGTAGGTCCGGCAGCACCTGCAGCACCTGTTGCGCCTACTATGGTAGAACGGCTTGTCCATGTGGTTGAAGCCGTTTTTTCTAAAACCTCGTTATTTGAAGTACGGAAATACCAATCGCCAACAGAGCCCTGCCCACCCGTAGGGGCTGAAGCACCTGTTAACCAGGCTTCAGCCACACCGGCTGCGCCTGCAGCGCCTGTTGCACCTGTAGCGCCATTAGAACCTGCGGCTCCTGTTGGGCCGGTTGCTCCCGTTGGGCCTGACCCGCCTGAGCTTAAATAAGACCAGCTTGGCGTAGCCGTAGTACTGGTGTTATAATAAAACCCTTGGGTACCATCTGTTTGGTAAACTATTAAACCTTGGGCTGCTCCGCCATGTAATTGGCTCGAAGCGTTTAATAACCCCCCGTTTGTGGAAGCTACAGTGCGCTGTGCTAAAGTTATACGTGGAATTAACAATCCCCTGCCTTGGCTACCTGATGATTTAATATCAAGCAAGGCGTTGGTATTAGGTGCAGAACCATCGGTGTTAATTCCTACCAGCTGTGCTTTTGTTTGGGCAAGTGTTAAAAATAACACTACCGTTAAAACAAGCTTTAATGAGTTGATTGTGGTTTTCATTGTATGTGGTTGGCTGTTTATGAGGGTAAAATTATTGGCATATAACAACTTGTATAGCCAACATTTACTTAAGCGTTACTGAAGTAAGAAACAGCCCACTTTTTATTCCCTTTTAATTATCAAATCTGCCCACAACCTATTAATACCAAACAAAACAAAAAAAACGCCCTTTTGCTTATACCCTATTCAAATATGTAAGACGGCACCGTCAAATTGTACTAAAATATTAACAAATAGCACTTTTTTAAATAATCAGTTATTGGTGAAATAAAAAAGGGATAAGCCAAATGGCCTATCCCCTTATTTCATTAAAATTATTCAGACGCTCTTATTTTTGTTTCATATCTGTTAATTGCTTTGATAGCATATCAATTGTTTTTTGTTGTTGTTCAATTTTATCATTTAATGCCTGTATAGCTATAAGTGCAACACCGCTGGGGTCTATGCTGCTTATGCGTTTATCATCATTACCAACATTAAACGCAGCATGAAAATCTTGGGCCATTGGGCCAATGTGGTACTCGTCAGTGCCTTTATACCTCCACTTGGTAATATCAAGGTCGGCTACTTTATTTAGTACTTCATTTCCATCAAGGTTAATAAAGTCTTCTTTCAGGTTTACGTCAGATGCGTTGGTCCATACACCACCCTTAGTTAAATACGCACCGTTACCGTTACTGCTGCTGGTACCCACCTGCAAAGCATAGCTGGTAGTTGTAGCCCCGCTAAAGTTTACTGATGTTACACTGGAGTTACCAATTGAGTATGTATTAGCATTACCATTGTATACGTCAGAGCCAATTGCCAAAGCATTTGCGGCCTGTGCACGTGCATAGTCGCCAATTGCCATAGCATCGGTAGCGCTGGTATAGCAACGGTAACCTATAGCAATAGAGTATTGGCCTTGTGCCTGAACATAGTTACTTGCATCGCCACCACCTATTGCGATAGCATTAGCACCATTACTGTAAGCAAATGCCCCTAACGATACACTTGCCGAACCTTGTGCTTGTGATGATGTACCTATGCTGGCAGCGTTTAAGCCATTAGCATAACTGCTTCTACCTATAGCTAAAGCACCGACATTGGTTTGTGTTTGCGCTGCATCGCCAATAGCTATACCATATTGGTTACTTACGTTGGCGGCACGGCCTATTGCCATGCCATAGGAAGCTTGAACCTGAGCTGACGAACCAATAGCCATAGAATAAGATGATGAACCACTGCCCGAAACGTTGGCTGCAGAACCTATAGCCATCATATCTGTTCCGCTGCCTGCTTGTACAAAGCTGCTTGCCCCTATTGCAATACTATTTGCATGAGAGCCATAAATTTTAGCCATGTAGCCAATACCCACACCAAAAGTTGCATTAGTGTAGCTAATATTATATCCTAAAAATGTATTATAATCGGATGCCCCTAAATAGCCAGACTCTGTATTGTTTACTTTAAATACTAAAGATTGAGAATTGGTGGTACCTAAAAAATTACCACTTGATATTGAGTTACCGGTTAAAGCCCATCCGCTACCTCCACCCGATGGGCCTGTAGGGCCTGTGGCACCCGTTGCTCCTGTAATAGTTGCGCGGCTAGTCCAGGTTGTTGTAGCCGTTTTTTCTAATATCTGATTGTTTGAGGTACGGAAATACCAATCGCCAACTACACCTTGTCCGCCTGTTGGGGCTCCTGATCCCGATAGCCAATTTTCTGATACCCCTGCAGCTCCTGTTGCGCCGGTAGGTCCTGTTGCACCAGAGGCTCCTGCTGTTCCAGTAGCTCCTGTAGCGCCTACGGCTCCATTAGAACCAGCAGCACCAGTTAGACCAGTTGGGCCAATTGGTCCCGTTACACCTGCCGCCCAAGTTAGGTTTCCACTACCATCGGTGCGCAAAAATTGGCCATTAGAGCCTGCTGATGAAGGCAAGGTGTAGGTTATATTAGTTGATTGTGCCTGAGATTTAAACGCCGAATAATGTGAGCCCGATGTGCTAGGCTCATACAACATTAAACTACCAGCAGTATTGTTATCGTTAGATATGGATATATTGCCGTTATGCAGTTGTAGCTTATCTGACGGGTTAGTTGTTCCAATACCAACACGGTTATT
>JAIXUZ010000038.1 GCA_027483285.1 Bacteroidota bacterium | reverse complement strand
CTCTACACTAAAAGAAGCTTGCTCTTGGGGTAAGGTTGATGTAGTAAACGAGCAAATGGTATTTGCCGAGGCTACCTTAGCTATGCCGCTTATTGCAGGCTATGCTTACCACAAAGGCGACTGGAAAGGCCGCACCGAAAAACGTTTCAACGACGTTCTTGATGGCGTTGCTGTATCAGCATAATTCCAATTGATAATGGTCAATTGTCAATGGACAATTGAAACACATATAAATCCCCGTTCTCTTTGAGGCGGGGATTTTTGTTTTAATCCTCTCCTAATGAAGGTTGGAGTTCTCGCCTTAGGAGATACTGGTTGGTATAATTTTAATCCTTCTCCTTTTGCTAGGCCAGGGGTGAGGCCGTATCTTTATCCCATGATAACCCTTCTTAGAACCGACTCATCAAACCCCGACTACCGCGCGTTAATAGTAGACTTGGATAAAGATTTGGCCATCCGCGATGGGGAGGTGTATCATGAGTTCTATGCCCAATACAACAAAAGCGACGATATAAAGTATGTCCTGGTAGCCTATCAGGGTGACGTACCTGTAGGCTGCGGCGCCATCAAGCATTACGAAGGCGATATTATTGAAGTGAAACGCATGTACACCTTAGCAACCCAGCGCGGTAAAGGCATAGCTGCGCAGGTGCTAAAAGAGTTAGAGCAGTGGGCTATTGAATTAAACTACGCCAAAGCCATAATGGAAACAGGTGTAAAAATGCCCGAAGCTATTGGCCTTTATACTAAAAATAATTACGTTATCATCCCTAACTACGGACAATATGCCGGTATGCCTGATAGTCTTTGCTTTGAAAAAGTATTAAAATAAAAAATCCCCATACAGTAAGTGTGTGGGGATTTTTTTTATTTGAATTTACTTTTCTGTATTTCGTTTAAGCCATAGAGAATAATTACCGTTCTTGTATTTATTTCCTTCTCTAATTACAGTGTTATCTACATTTAACAAAAACAGGTTGTCTCTGCTCGTGTATCTTTTTGATGCAGTTACATAATCCTTATTGCCCTTACGTATTTTCTTAAAGCCAGTTGTTTTTATTGAGTGTAGTATTTTTTTAAAAGGTTTATAAGAACAAGATGAATACCCAATACTAAATACCGATTTGTCTGCGATATTAAAATATACGGTGCCATAATCATAAAAATCACGAGTTACTTTATTGCTTGTTTTTGAAAAATAAATATGTGATTTTACCTTGTCGTTGTTGCCTATATGTGAATCTCCTTTCCTGAAGCCATTGCTTACCATCAGGCTGTCAAATTGTGATAGATTATAACTAAAAGCATCTGTAATCTGCTTTGCAGTGAGCGATTGCGCCTGGGTGGTTATAACCGCAAACAACATTGGTAGTATAATCAGGTATTGCATAAATGCAATTTCGTGATTTTTTATACGCATTGTATAATTTTAATCCCTCTCCTTGGGAGAGGGGCTAGGGTGAGGCTCTTTTTACGATTTCTTTGGCGGGCTAGGTACAAACACATCGTAGTAAAAAGTAATGGTCTTTTTCTCGCCTGCCTTTAGTGTTACCTCCCATTTAATGTTTGATACATGGTTTGGGCTGCCTGCAATTTTACGGCTGGTAAAAGTGCCGTCTTCTACATCGGTGGCAAGGCCTGTAACGGCTTTTTTAACGTTAAGGGTAACAGGTATGTCAAGGTAGTTTTGTAGTTCAATAGTTCCTTTCAGGGTCGATTTATCGTAGCTAACCCTTTTAAAAGTCAACTCGCGGTCTTTACGTTTTTCTTCCTCATCCTTGCTTTTGGCCGATATATCTATGGCTTTTTGCAGTTTGATAAAAGCATCAGCACCTGCAGGGGTATATTTTATCTTATCCTGTGCTATGGGTTTGTCGTTTTCATTTACTAAAAATATAGATGCTGACGTAATAGGTACGCTGCCTTTATTGGTAAATTTTATTGACTGATATACATCAAACGGCTGCATCTCATCAAGCGGAATGAGGTTGCCATTGCGGCCTGCATAGTTGGCAAAGTCGTTAATGTCTACATCGTAAATAGTTTTGTAGGGTATAGTTACGTTCGATACTGGTACTACCGCTATGCCATTGCGTTTTACCGATACCTTACCTGCGTTAAAGTAATAGAAGTTAGAAACCTTTTCGCCAACTACATCATACTCTTCTTCTATAACAGGCGCTGGTGGGGTATACACTGTTGTATTATCTCCTGCGGCTATTTTATAGCTGTAAGATGGTGCTGCGTTGTTGGTAATGGCATATTTATCCATCACTGCCCCTCCGTAAGTGCCATTATTATAACCTGTAGTAACCAATTGCTGAAGATAACCCGAGCCAGCCATATAAGCCGATGCAGGGTCTAATGTGCTGCCGAAAAACGTAGTTGGATTGCCACCCACCACCAGGTCAAGGTCAGCATCTTTAATATCCTCGCTGCTTTTGTTTTCAAGTGTACCTTTCATGGTTAGCATGGCAGTTTTATCATCTTTCAGCCTTATGTAGTATGATGGTGTCCAGCTAATACCGCTTTGTAATGATAGGGTGGTGAACGATGCCTCTGGAATATCATTATCCAATACAATAGTAGCCCTGCGCATTATGGTATCAATCTTATATTTTTCAGTAGCATTCCCCTCAAACTCTATATCATAAAGTTCACTGATAGGGATAAACAGCGTTTTGCCTTCCATAGTTTTTACACGTACAAATCCATTGCGCTGTGCGCTTACAATAGTCCCTTTTATCATTCGGTACGATGGTTTCTCTGTTTGCGCAAACTTGTCAATAAACCGCATCGTAGCTACTTTTCCTTCGTTGGCTATTACAAGGTCGTGTAGGGTGGTGCATTGCCTGTCTTTCTTAACCGTATCAACGTTTATGCTAAGGCCTTGCATTTTTACACCTGCAGCACCTGCTATCCAGTAAGTACCATACAAAGCGTCCGATGGTACACCTATATACCCATACCTGTCGTTAAACTTTACCGATCCTTCCTTCTTTAAAAAGAATGTACCGTTTTTAAATACCGATAGCTTTGTTGTTTTTAATTG
>JAIXUZ010000132.1 GCA_027483285.1 Bacteroidota bacterium | reverse complement strand
TGGATATTCCGTTCAAACTGACCACCTTTTTCCGCGTCAAATTGACCACCTGTTTTCAAGTGGTAATTTAGTCGAGATTTGTCGGTAAAGGCCGTTCATTTTTTTATAGTTAATTATTCGTTTTTATCTGTTGTATTTGAGTTCCTTTTACGCATGGACTCTCCCTTCATTTCAATCCGGTGCGCATCGTGAATTATTCGGTCTAAGATAGCATCTGCAATAGTTTCTTCACCAATTACCTCAAACCATTTATTCACAGGCACCTGAGAAGTTAACAATGTAGAGCGTTTTCCATGCCTGTCTTCAATGATTTCCATAAGGATAGAGCGGCTTTGTGAGTCAAGGGGCTGAATGCCAAAGTCGTCAATAATAAGCAAATCCTGCTTCTCAATTCTCGTAATCTCCTTTATGTATGAGCCATCGGCCTTTAGCATTTTAAGCCGGGCAAAAAACTTGGAGCTATGCTCATAAAGTACCTTGTACCCTAATGTGCAAGCCTGATGGCCGAGTGCAGATGCAATGTAGCTTTTGCCAATACCCGTGCTGCCTGTTATAAGTACATTCTCCTTCTTGTCGATAAAGCTACAATCAGCCAGCCTAAGTACATAGTTCTTGTCTAACTGGCGGTTATTGGTAAAATTGATTTGCTCAATAGATGATTTGTAGCGGAAACGAGCATTCTTGAGTGTACGGTTTAGCTTTCGGTTGTAGCGATCATCCCATTCCGATTCTACCAGCATATTAATTAACTCATCCGCCGTTAAGTCCAGGCGGCTACTGGGTTGCAAACTCGTTTGGAAGGCTTGTATCATTCCGTAGAGTTTCATTGTTTTCATCTTTTTAATCGTGTCATCATTCATAACTTTTTACGTTTTTAGTGGATATTTATTACTGATAATATTGTTCTCCTCTTATGTTTTCATGCATAGGCATTGGAACGGTGTGCTCCTGTTCCAGGTCATATATATCAAGCCCTTTCTTTAAAATATCTTCGATTGCCCTGTAATGGTACAGGCCATAAGAATGCGCTCTCTGGCAGGCTTTAGTTAAGCGTTGATGGCCAACCCGTTTAGCGAAAGACAATATGCCCTGGCAAGACTTGTAAGCCTGTTCGGGGTGTTGCTTCTTTTGTAATACCTGGGCTATGTATAGTTCTACATCAATGCTGATTTCTCTAGCCTGTTGTAGAAAGTAGTCCGGGTTCCACTCTGCCAGTACCTTATGCTGGGTAGCCATATGGGCGGGGTCTGTAGTGTAATTATGAGGGCTCCTAATTCTTTTGTGGGTGGCTATTAGTTCATATTTGTAGTAAATCTCTATTTGTGATTTACTGTAGAGTAGCTTAAGCTTTTTGCCGATGTATGAATAGGGAACGCTGTAGTAATGCTTATCCTCACTTAAGCAGACGTGGCCATTCTTCATTGCTGTGGCCGTCAATGACCGTCTTAATTCAAAGCGGTTTTGTGGTAAGGGCTGCAGTACGGCTTTCTCCATCTCCTCAAATTGCTCCTTTCTTGAGTATTGACGACCCTTGAATGAAGTGGCATTGTGGGCTGCCAACCGCTCTTGTATAAGTGTATTTAGTTCTTCTAACGAAGTGCAAGGGGTATCTGGCAGGGAGGAGAATATCCGCATGTAGGTAATTTTAACAGCCCCTTCAACCAATGATTTGTCTTTGGGCTTGTAAGCCCTGGCAGGCATAACCACCATGTTGTAATGGTCTGCAAATGCCTCAAAGTTCTCATTTAGCTTGGGCTCGTATCGGTTAGTCTTTACTACCGCTGATTTTAAGTTATCCGGCACAATAACATTGGGAGAGCCCTCAAAAAAATGCAACGCATTCTCACAGCAACTGATAAAGTCTTCTACCCGTTGGCTTTCAACAGCTTCCACATACGTATACTGGCTGCCTCCGAGTATGGCCACAAATACTTCTACTGCCTTGATTTCACCCGTATAAGTGTCTACAATGCTGAGTTTTTGCCCTGTATAATCAACAAACATCTTATCCCCTGCCTTATGATTCATGTGCATGCTCGGCTGGGCTCTTCGCTTCCAAAGGTTATAGTTATGGTAGAAAGCCGTTGTTTTATAGCCGGATGGGTGAGCTATGAAGTATTCTTCCCATAGCCGATGCAGGGTCATGCCGCGCTTTTTCAGTCGCTTTTCATTTGCGTTTAGGTAATCATGCAACGCTGCCAATCGTTCATCTACAACTCTTTCAGGGACTTTACAGAATAAATCATCCAGGTCTTTATCACTCAACCGGGTAACTTCTTCCCATGTGGTTTTTAAAGCTGTTAAAATATGCAGGTACTTCTTTATCGTATTGCGCGATATACCTGTAACAGTGCTGATTTGAAGTTTGCTTTGCCCCTGATAATAAAGCTTTACTATTTGTCTAAGCTTACTCATAACAATCGGTGTATTGGCCATATTATTTTTAATTGTCTCAAGGGCAGTTTAGCCTTTTGACATTAAATAATAATCGGTACCGATCTGAACTAAATCATCACTTGAAAACAGGTGGTCAATTTGACGCGGAAAAAGGTGGTCAGTTTAACGCGGAAAATGGTGGTCAGTTTGGTGCGAAAAGAGGTGGTCAATTACAGCGGAATTTCCA
>JAIXUZ010000202.1 GCA_027483285.1 Bacteroidota bacterium | reverse complement strand
TCATAGTCAATTTATTTAGGTTGAATAATCAATTATATGCTATGATACTACTGCTATTATTGTGCCAAAAATTACCTGTAAATGAAATTTGATAAATGGCATGATAAAATAGCGCCTCTTTATCTTTTTAGTATTAGAGATTTTGAGGTGGGTTGAAAATTATCTCCCAATATATTTGGAAAGCATTGGTGTGAAAGCGATATGACAAAAATAGCCCTCCCTGTAAGGGGAGGGTTGGGAGGGGGATAATAAAAAAATCCCGCCTTTTTGGGGCGGGATTTTTTTATAATGTTATTTATGTCTTATTTGTTGGCTGGTGTACCTGAGTTAGTTTTAACAGGAGCCAGGTTGTTTTGATCTTCCGGAGCTAATACAGAACCTTTAATGAAAATTTCTTTAGGGTTAGTTTTAGCGTTAGAAGTAATGGTTACTTTTTTGTCGATACCACCTGTACGTTTGCTATCGTAAGTAACTTTTATTTTGCCTGTTTTGCCCGGAGCGATAGGCTCTTTTGGCCACTGTGGTACTGTACAACCGCAAGAACCTTTAGCGTCGCTGATAATTAATGGCTCTTTACCGGTGTTGGTAAATTCAAATTCATACTCGGCAGGGGCGCCGTTTTTCAAGGTACCGAAATCATGTACGTCTTTTTTGAAGGTGATTTCAGCAGCGTTTGGGTTTGGCGTAGCGGCTGTTGTCGATGTTTGCGTTTGAGCGCTAACTAGGCCTACCATGCAAAATGATGCGATGATTGATAAGGCAACTTTTTTCATTGTTCTAAAATTATAATTGTTTTACTTGTTTCGTTTCTAAATGTACATCTAAAATCGTGCCAACTCATAAAGCAGCATTTCAAAGCTACACATTTTTTTACTAAAAACAACTGTTGGTACAAATATTTCGCCTGCAAACACACCTTTAATTAACAACTGACCATTGACAATTGACCATTTAACATTGGCTTTAGCTATTGCTTTTCGCTATATTTACATTATCTAATTATCTTATTGGTTAATTAGCTTATTGATATGATGCCACAGCTAAATTTTCCGGAATACCCTTTCCGCATAGTCCAAAATCAGGGCCGTGGCGAGATTTTTGACCCTGTGAGGCGTAAAATGGTGGCACTTACCCCCGAAGAATGGGTACGCCAGCATACTATCCAATACCTTTCTGTCGATTTAGGGTATCCCCTTTCGCTAATTGCGGTAGAAGGTGGCCTTAGCCTTAACGACCTTAAAAAGCGTTTCGATTTACTACTGTATAATACCACCGGCCAGCCCATGCTGCTGGTTGAGTGTAAAGCCCCGGGCGTAAAAATTACTCAGGCGGTGTTCGACCAGGCTGCCCGCTACAATATGGCGTTTAAAGTAGGCCTGCTCTTTGTAACCAATGGTATGGAGCATTTTTGTTGTAGCATAAACCATACTACGGGCGATATTTCATTCCTGCAATCGATACCCCAATACGATAAACCCATTTTACAAAGTCCACCATTATGATAAAGAAGTACGTTGCCCTTGCGGCGTTGGTTACTGCTGTTTCTTTTTCTGCTATTGCACAGGTAGCCCAATACGCCCTGCCCAATTTTACCGAGGCCGATTGTGAAGCTAAAACGATCAACCTAAAGGTAAAAGACCAATACCGGAATTTATGCACAGCAGCCGGCATAAATAACACAGCGCTAAATAACTACCTGGGTACTATTGGTGGAGCTTTACAGTTAACATTCCCCAACGCTAAGCAGCCCGATAAAAAGCTATACGAGCAAGCTGAAAAGCCCGCCGATATTACACTGATTTACCGCCTTAAATACACCGCCAACCTGCCCTTGCGCAAGGTTATAAATGCGCTTACCGCTACAGGGCTTTTTGTATATGCCGAGCCTAACTATATTATGCAGAAGTGCTACACTGTTAATGATGCAAGTTTGGGCAACCAGTATTACATAGGGCAGCTAAAAGCCGACCAGGCCTGGGATGTTTGGAAAGGCGATACCAACATGGTTATAGGGATTACAGATTCGGGTGTTGATACCAACCACATAGACCTTAAACCCAATATTAAATACAACTACAACGACCCTTACAATGGTATTGACGATGATGGCGATGGCTACATTGACAACCGCCGCGGCTGGAATATATGGGCTAATAATGATAATGTGTACGATGCGCAAGATAGCCACGGTACATTTACTACTGGCATATCATCAGCTAAAACAGATAATGGCATTGGCGTAGCCGGCATAGGTTTTAAATGTAAATTTTTACCTGTCCGTTTAGATGATAATGTGGGCAACTACATACGTGCTTACGATGCTGTTGTTTACGCCGCCGACCATGGCTGCAAGGTTATCAACTGTTCGTGGGGAAGCCGTTTTCCCAGCAATTTTGGGGTTGATATAATAAACTACGCCGTTATTAATAAAGATGCGGTGGTTATAGCATCTGCCGGTAACGATAATAATCAGGAACCTTTTTACCCGGCATCGTTTCAATATGTAATAAATGTGGCAGGTCTAAACCAAAGCAACCAAAAATCGCCTACCTCATCGTGGGGGGCTAATATTGACATTGTGGCCTATGGCTCGGGCATTTACAATACCTACAACCCCAATACATACGTTACATCGGGCGGAACATCGGCCGCAGCACCTATGGTTAGCGGGGCTGCCGCATTGTTGCGTTCTTACTACCCTACCTGGAAAGCCCTTAAAGTGGCCGAGCAGCTAAAAGTTACTGCCGACCCTGCTTTTTACTCAGTACCCCAAAACCTACAATATGCTACCAAGTTGGGCAAAGGCAGGTTAGATGTGTTAAAGGCTTTAACAGATACCACTTCTCCATCTATCGCCATGCTTAACAAAGCAGCGAAAGACAATAACGACCGTAACTTCCTTCCCGGCGATACCCTGCGCTTAACAGGCCTGTTTAAAAACTACATACGCCCTGCTACCAATGG
>JAIXUZ010000027.1 GCA_027483285.1 Bacteroidota bacterium | reverse complement strand
TTATGGTAATAGGCCGATATACCCAGTATATACATACTAAAACAGGCTATAAATAAAGGGCGAAAGGGCGGTGCCGCTTCCTGCAATAATCAGCAGGGCTGATAGCAGCAAGACAATAACCATGGGGATGAGCCACCACTTTTTACGCTGGCCAAGGAAGGAGAATATGTCGCGGAGGCTTTGGAACACGGGGCTAAAGTAAACTAAAAACTAAAAGTGAAAAACTAAAAAATCCAACAAACCTAATTCAGATATAAAAATTGAGAATACACAAAATTAATACACTGAAAATAAACTAATTAATCTAGCTAAAATACTATACACTCCCGATAAACCGGAAAACATGTTCTTTGATAAGCGGATTGCGGTGCCTACTTTTATATTGGGAAGATGTTGCTGAACAGCCCTTTTGTGGAATAAAAAGTATAGGACTTATACTAAAGATTAAACAAAGACGTTGTATATTGCATGATACCACGTAACGAAACTATGACAAAACGCTTACTATTAACCTTTTCGGCACTATTGCTATTTGCCTTTGCACAAGCACAGGATACTACACGCCACCGTGGACGTGGCTTTTTTGACATGGCCGATGAAGAACCTACCAACACCCAACACGAGTTGGGTGTTAACGTATCGGGCTTTATTAAAACCTTTATTACCCCTGCAAATTCTACAGCACTTTCTGCCACTGCCAATACTTACTTACTATCGTACAAAACGGTATTTAAAAAGCATTATGCACTGCGTTTTGGCTGGGGGGGCAACTACTCTAACAAAAGCCAGACAGAAGATAACTTTACCGGAACACTTAAAACAAGCAATAGCCAAATGAATGCCCGCTTGGGTTTTGAATGGCAGTTTAAACTTACCCGCCGTTGGAACTTTTATACGGGGGTTGATTATGTTCTTTCATCGGGCAACCAACGAAGCGAAACCCCTATTGATAACGTTAACAAAGCCATAACCCAAAGTAAATTCAGCGGTATGGGTGGCGGTGGCGTTGTGGGCATCCAATTCAGGCTAAATAAGCGCATAAGCCTACTGGCTGAAAGCTCGTTATATGCCATGTCTACCAAAACAACGGACAGCTCTTCGATACCTGCCTTTCCGGGTAACGACTCGAAAGAGGTAACTAAAGAATTAAGTGTTAACTTTACAGCACCACAGTCTATATTTTTAATAATAACTTTTTAAAACAACGGCTATGAAAAAAATATCTTACGCAGTTGCCCTGGTTGTAATAACCTCCATTTTATGGGCATGTACAAAAGATGTGGACAACAACGAGGTACCAAGCCGCAAGCTTGATATGGCCACCCTACAGGTTGACTATACCGACCTGATAAACACCGCAGCATTTGGCGGCTGGAATATGCCAGGCACCAACAATGCCCGTGTAGCCCTTGGACGCGCGTTGTTTTACGATAATAAACTGTCGCTGAACAACACAGTATCGTGCGGAAGCTGCCACAAACAACAGTTTGGCTTTGCCGACAATGTAGCTTTTAGCGACGGCTTTAAAGGTGTAAACGCCCTGCGCAACTCGCAGCCTATCAATAATATATCGTCATTCTCAGGCAGTTTGTTCTGGGACGGCCGTGCCGACTCTTTAGGCCAATTGGTAACCATGCCGATAACCAACCACATTGAAATGGGCTTTGAGCGTTTGGAGAACCTGCCAACTAAACTAGAGGCTACCGATTATTACCCGCAACTATTCCAGGATGCTTTTGGCACCAGCAATATTACTGTTCAAAACATTGGTACCGCGCTGCGCGACTTTATCTTCATCATCACATCAAAAAACAGCCGCTTTGAGCAAATGAGCAATCCTCAATTTGCCGGCAACACGATAAATATTTGGACCACTCCGCCAACCGATTTAACAGGTTTTGAGCGTATAGGTTTTGATGTTTTTATAGGCAAAGGCCAATGCAGCAGTTGCCATAGTGGTAATAACCTTGAAGGTTGGGATGCTGCCAACACCGGCCTTGACCTACACTACAGCGATAAAGGCGCAGGAGCCATTAACCCTGCTATGGGCGAGGGTACATTCCGTGTGCCACAACTGCGTAATATAGCCCTTACCGCACCATATATGCACGATGGCCGCTTTAAAACACTGGAAGAAGTTATTGACTTTTACGACCACGGTGTACAACCCCATGCAAACCTTGATGCACGTTTACGCGAAGGATGGCAAGGTGGCGGTTTTGGTGGGCCATTTGAAGGTGACGGAATACTTTTACCGCCAAACGGCGGAACAGATGGTTCTACCACTGTAGTGCCACGCAAGCTAAACCTTACCCCGCTTGAGAAAAAAGGCCTTGTAGCTTTCTTAAACACACTTACCGATTACACTATGGTAACTGAGCAACGCTACTCAAACCCATTCAGGGCAAAATAAAGAGTTGATACAATAGTTAAAAAAGAGCCGTTATAC
Organism: Bacteroidota bacterium; assembly: GCA_027483285.1. GTDB lineage: Bacteria > Bacteroidota > Bacteroidia > CAMBQF01 > CAMBQF01 > CAMBQF01. The sequence continues at coordinate 8,611 of JAIXUZ010000027.1, read as the reverse complement.
CCAACAGTGTAGCGGCTTTTTATGTTATATTAGCGGCTGTATATGAATATCCTTTACCACTGCGGAAAATATTTCATTTTTTTAACCAAGGTATTTGGCAAGCCCGAACGGGGAAGGGTATACCTGCGTCAAACCATTATTGAAATTGAGAAAATAGGCTTAGGATCTATGCCTATAGTCGCCATCATGTCGGTATTTATGGGTGCAGTAATTACTATACAAACCGCATCTAGCCTATCGGGCGGTTGGATACCTATGAGTACTGTAGGGTATGCTACCCGCGAAAGTATATTACTTGAATTTTCGCCTACTATTATAGCGTTGATACTTGCCGGCAAGGTGGGTTCTAACATTGCATCAGAAATTGGTACTATGCGCGTTACTGAACAGATAGACGCCCTGGATATTATGGGTATCAACTCTGCAGGCTACCTTGTTTTCCCTAAAATAATAGCAGCGGTTTTAATAAACCCTTTTGTTATAGTTGTAAGTATGTTCTTGGGCGTATTTGGCGGCTGGCTTGCTGCTTACGCTTCGGGCATACTAATACCCAGTGTATACGTAGAGGGCATACAACAGCAGTTTATACCTTTCCACGTTACGTACTCGCTTATAAAAACCTTGTTTTTTGCTTTTGCTATTACCTCGGTATCTGCCTACCACGGATACTATGTAAACGGGGGAGCTTTAGAGGTGGGGGCCGGTAGCACCAAAGCTGTTGTATACAGCAGTATTGTTATATTACTACTTAACTACGTTTTAACCCAACTATTGCTTATTTAGCCCATGATAGAGGTAATTGGCTTACATAAAGAGTTTGAAGGGCGTACCGTATTAAACGATATTAACTTTACGTTTGAAACCGGTAAATGTAACCTGGTAATTGGGCAAAGCGGTTCGGGTAAAACAGTGCTGTTAAAGTGTATGGTGGGGCTTTTTCAGCCAGACCAGGGGCAGGTATTGTACCATGGCCGTGACTACCATGCTATGCCAGAGAAAGACCGCAAAGAGGTAAGGAAAGAGATAGGGATGGTTTTTCAGGGAGGGGCTTTGTTCGATTCGCAAACGGTGGAAGAGAATGTGATGTTTCCACTTACGATGTTCTCTAAAATGAGCATGGAAGAAAAGATTGAGCGCGTAAATTTTTGCCTGAAGCGCGTAAACCTGACCAATGTAAACAAGCTATACCCTGCGGAGATAAGCGGTGGTATGAAGAAAAGGGTAGCTATTGCCCGTGCCATAGCACTTAATCCTAAGTACATATTTTTTGATGAGCCAAACTCGGGTTTAGACCCTCAAACATCAATAGTAATAGACGACCTGATAGCTGAGATTACCCACGAATATGGCATTACCACAGTAATAAACACGCACGACATGAACTCTGTAATGCAGATGGGTGAGAATATTATCTTCATTTACAAAGGTCAGCAGGAATGGACAGGTAACAGCCAGTCGATAGTGGAGAGCGAGAATGAAAACCTGAACAACTTTGTATTTGCATCGGACTTGTTTAAAAAGATGCGACAAAGCCTACGCGAGAAAAAGTAGCGCACCACCTACGCAGCAGCCAACTTATTTGGTAACTTGGTAAAGATTACACCAAAACGATTACATGAACAGCAAGCTTTTTAAATATACCGCGCCTTTTGTTTTGTGGTTGATGCTTGCCTTTACTGTTCAGCTAAAAGCCCAATTTTATAGTGGTTCTAATATAAACTTTGGTAAAAGCCGGGTACAGTTTTATACCGATAAGTTTGTATGGTCGTACTATAGGTTTAACCGTTTTGATACCTACTTCTATACAGGGGGTAAAAACCTTGCCGAATACACCGCACACTACGCCCAAGGGAAGCTGCCCGAGATAGAAAAGTTTTTCGACTATGCTTTTGACGGGCGTATACAGTTTGTGGTTTACAATAGGCAATCGCAATACGTACAAAGCAACGTAGGGGTAAATACTGAAGGAGCTGAGCAAAACGGCGTTGGCCTGGTACAAGTAACAGGCACTAAGGTTTTTATATATTTTGATGGTAACCATCAACACTTAGAGAAGCAAATATCAGAAGGGATAGCACGGGTGGTGTTTAACCAGTTTATGCTGGGCGGCAACTTTAAAGACCGCACCCGCTGGCTGCCTGTTACCAATCTTCCACCCTGGTTTTCTGAAGGGATAATAAGCTACGCCGCCAATGCCTGGGATTTTGATACCGATAACCAACTGGCTGATGCCATTAACAACCCTAACTTTTTCAAACTAAACAGGCTAAGCCCTGCACAGGCAAAGCTGGCTGGCCACAGCATTTGGAACTATATAGCGGTAACGTATGGCGAGAACATCATATCGCGGATACTGTACATGACCAAAATGAGCCGCAACGCCAATAACGGGTTGCTGTATATGCTGGGCTTAAACACGCAGGCACTGGTGGCAGACTGGGTTAACTTTTTAGATAAACAATACCCTATACAAGATGATACCTTACGCACTGTTGTTAAGGCCACGCCTATTGTAAACCCCAGGCCCATTAAAACCTATTATAGTTTAGAAGTATCGGCCAGGGGAGATAAGGCAGCCTATGTGGTTAACAAATATGGGCGCTACAAGATTTACCTGTTTGACAATGCTACGGGCAGCAAAAGCCTGATATACAAAGGCGGGGAGCAAACAGAATTGCCTGCAGATAACTCGTACCCATTGTTGGCTTTTCACCCGATAACCAATACGGTAAGTATACTGGTAGAAAAGAAAGGCGAATTGTGGCTGATTGATTATGACTACACCAATCAAACTAAAACAGAAAAACCCATATACCTGTTTGATAAAATAACTTCATTTAGCTACCTACCTAATGGTCAAGACTTAGTATTATCGGGCGTTAGGGACGGTATTACCGATGTGTTTATTTTCAACCTGCCATCAAACTCATACAAAGCCCTGACAACAGATTTGGCGGATGACTTAACGCCGATGTACCTTAACAATGCGGTGGTGTTTTCGTCCAACCGCTTTTCAGACAGCCTGAAACCAAAGGTTAGCAGCCCGTTTGTAAATAGTAACTTAGATTTGTTCCGTGCACCATTGCAAGGCAAACCAACCCTGTTGCAAAGGGTAACCAATACCGCTATAGCTAACGAAACGCAACCTATACCGTACGATAGCGGGTATGCTGTTTACCTTAGCGATGCCAGCGGAATTTACAACCGCTACCTGGTAGAATTTGACAGCACGATTGCGTTTATTGACACTACCGAGCATTATCGTTTTATATCGAAAACATCGGCCTTAACCAACTACCAAAAGCCTGTTAAAGAGCAAAGTTCGGGTGGTACGTCTACGGCCATAATCAACTATAACAACCAAAAGCCCCAGTTGCTACTTGCTGAAACGGGGATTATTAATGGGCCAAAAGAAACACCATTGCCTACGCGCTATGCTAAGTATGGACCCGACACTACATCGCGAAAGTTTAACAACCCGATAAGCATTGGTAAAGGTGACCGTGTGAAAGTGTTTGAGGATACAACCAAAGACATTAATATTTTTGACTATACGTTTGATACGGAGGAGCGCAAAAAGCCATCGCAGTTGAGTGATACAACGCAAAAAGCAGGCTTAGATAGTTTCCGTTTGCCAAAGCAGCGTATTTACCTTACATCGTTTTATACCGAAGGGCTTGTATCTAAAGTAGACCGTGCATTTTTAAACCAGGGCTACCAGCCTTTTGACCCTAATGCGGGGTATATTAACCCTTTCCCCAACGCGCTGTTTAAAATTACATTGAAGGATGTAATGGAGGACTTCCGTATAACGGGGGCTTTCCGCCTGGCAGCAAACTTTGTGGGCAATGAGTACCTGCTGCGTTTTGAGAACCTGAAACACAGGCTGGACCGCGAAGTGATACTGCACCGACAAGGTTTGCAAAGCGGATTTGATAATAATACACGCACCTACATTCACCAAATAATTTACGGGGTGCGCTACCCTATTGTGCAAACCTTTTGGCTTAAAGCATCGGCAACAGGGCGTATGGACAGTAAAGTATTTTTAAGCTCTGCACAGGAGAACCTTCCCCGAAAAACAACTAATGCATACTGGGGTGCTGCCAATGGCGAGATGGTGTTTGACAACATCATCCACGATGGACTGAATATTATGTACGGCACCCGCGCCAAAGGCTGGGTAGAATTTTATAACCGCTTTGACCAGCGTAAAATCAACACAACCATTCTGGGTATTGATGCAAGGCATTACCTAAAGATACACCGGTCTATTATAGCGGCGTTTAGGGTGGCGGCATCTACTTCGTTCGGGCCGGGCAAACTGATGTACTACATGGGTGGGGTTGATGGCTGGCTATTACCACAATTTGACAGGGATGCTAATATTGATAACAGCCAAAGGTATTTGTTCCAATCGCTGGCAAACGGGGTGCGTGGCTTTAGCCAGAATGTGCGCAACGGCAATACCTTCTTTATGGCGTCGGCAGAGTTGCGTGTGCCTATAGTGCGCTACCTGCTTAACTACAATATCCGCTCTGAGGTGTTGAATAACCTACAACTGGTGGGCTTTGCCGATGTTGGCAGTGCTTATGTAGGCCTAAACCCATATGCTGAGATTAATACCTACGTAACCAAAACGATACAACAGGGCCCGTTGTTAGTAACCGTTAAAACCCAACGCGAACCTATTATTGCAGGGCTTGGCTGGGGTTTGCGCACGAAGGTGCTGGGTTATTTTTTAAGGGTTGATTTGGCGCGTGGTATTGAGGATGGGCAGTTGAAGAAGACAAGGTTATATATATCGCTGGGGACGGATTTTTAAGAGCCTCACCCCAGCCCCTCTCCCAGGGAGAGGGGCTAAAATATTCGAATATAAAAACCTCCCCCGCCCTGCGGGCACCCCCTCCGAGAGGGGGACATTAAAGGAATATATTACTTAGTTTTGGTATTGCGGATAATCATGTACTCATCAAATTTGAGGAGTATATATTGGGTAAGGTCGTATTGCGATGAGTTTTTGATAAAGTCGTCGCTAAGGTTCATAAACAGGATAAAGTCATCGAATTCAGATTCATCCAAATCCATAATATCTGTTTTAACATAAATGCGGAACAGTTCTTTAAGCAGGTCTTTTTTCTGCTCCAGGTTCTTCAAATCGGCCAGCTTAGCCTTGTTGCGGCCATACTTGCTAAAGCGCTCGTATAAGTAGGTAATGGGGCTGCTAAGGGCATCGGCCGTTCTCATTGTAGGCAGTGTGTAGCTACCAAGCTTCGACTTATCGTTCTCTATCTCGGCAAAGGTTTTCAGTGGCCTTACCGTAACTGCTTTTAGGGCGTAGATTTTTTGTGGGAGTTTAATCTCAAGGCTAAAGTTAGTACCGGCAGAGTCGGCATAGCAAAGGTTTTGCGCCTTGTAGCCGGTAAGGGTAACCATAATGGTATCTGTTTTAACTGCCTTGATGATGAAGTAGCCGTACCCATCAGTAAACGTACCACGCAACACAGACTTTTGTACCACCAAAGCACCTGCAATAGGTTGGCCTGTAGTTAAATCGGTAACCTTGCCGCGCAGGGTAAACTCTGTTTGGGCCTGGGAAGTGAAAAACGAAAAATGAAAAACGAAAAATAAAAAGTACTTGTAAAAATGCCTGCTACTTTTAGTATGTTTTCGCTGTATGTTCATTCTTCCTTGCGCTCTATTGACTATTAGCTATTAACTATACCTGACAAATTAGCCGGCGAATAGTTTACGTTTTTTAATGTTTTGTTATCGCCTGTGCGGTAAACGTTGTAATAATCGCCACGCTGCAAATAGTATGCCTCAGTGCTGTGGTTGGCTTTATAATGTTCAACTGTTTGCTGTGCCTCTTCCTCGGTATTGCAGCTTTTGCTCATGTTAGAGCGGTGTACCTCATCAAACAAGGGCTTAAACTTATCAGCCAAGCCAAACTCTAATACCGCGCCTGCCAGCACATATTGAATATCAGCCAGGGCATCGGCAATCTCTACGATATTATTATCGGCAATAGCCTGGCGAAGCTCGTCAAGCTCTTCGGCAATAAGGTCGACACGCAGTTTGCAACGCTCGGGCGATGGGATTTGTGGGGTATCTAAAACAGGGTGGTTGAATGTAGTGTGGAACTCGGCAACCGAGTTGATGCTGTCGGGGGTAGAAAACTTGCTCATTATATCTTTAAAATTTCATTGTCTGCAATAACGTAAAAATTATCGGAACCGTGCTTCTTACCAATAGAAAACATACCGGTAAAACGGCCGAATGCGGGTAATATTGCGTGGGTGCTATTAAAATAAAAACATGGCAGCCTGACGCCCTGCCTTGCTTTGCCACCAATACTTACAGCAGGGTGCACGTGGCCGCTAATGATGATGGTGTTGGGGTAGCGTTCTTCCATACCGTTCACATACTCATGCACATAAGTAAAAGGGGCATCGGCTAAAAATTCATCGTGAACAATAAGGTTGTATTTAGCATAGTATTTCTCATGCAAAATATCGTGGTTGCCCATTACCAGGTGTACTTCTTTTATCTCATTCAATAGCAGCCAATCGCCGAAGCGCTCCCACTCGCTGTTATACTTACTATGGAATAAATCGCCGAGGAAAATAAGGCGTTCAATCTCGTATGTATCTAATAATGATTTAAGGCGGAACAAATCAGCATCAACCATATTGGCAGGTACCGAAATGCCTGTTTTGTTAAAGTGTGTGGCTTTGCCAAAATGGGCATCGGCTACCCACAGGGTTTTGCGCTTGGGCCAGTAGATTGCCCGTTCGGGTAATAAAATTAATTCTTCGCCTTGTACTGAAATTTGCATTGGTACAAAGGTAGTTATTAGGGGTCAGGTTTCAGGGTACAGGCGTCAGAAAAGTTGATTGCTGATAGTCTAAACAAATAGTTAATTTGCAGGTTAGTTAAAGCAAGATGGTATTTAAACTCTACACAGACTCTGAAGATGCTTGGACGGCAATGTTTGCCCGGATGAAAAAGGCTGTGAAATCTATCCATATAGAGATGTACATTTTTACTGCCGATACCCAGCGCACCCACGACTTTATTACCCTGCTGAAAGAGAAAGCCCAAAACGGAGTACAGGTGATACTGATATTTGATGTATTTGGCAGCCTTGGCCTATCTAACAAAATAGTAAAAGAACTGCGCGATGCAGGTGCCGAAGTGCGCTTTTTCAGGCATATATTTTATCGGACACATAAAAAAATACTTTTAATTGATGGCAAAACGGCCTTTTTAGGTGGGGTTAATATAACAGAACATGCCCGCGACTGGAAGGATTTACAAATGGAAGTTTCGGGGAGTATAATTCCGTACATATTCCGCAGCTTTAAGCGTACCTACAGGTATACGGGTGGCAAGGCACAACCTTTGAAACCTGAATTTGATGGCACTGTAAAGGAGAAAGTAAAAATGTGGTTGTTGGAGAATATGCCGGTAATTGGCCGAAAGGTTATTAAGCAGTACTATCTCCGTAAGCTTAACGAAGCTACTGAAAGTATTATATTTATTACCCCCTATTTTATACCCAGCCGGTGGATGTTGGGTGCTATGCGTAACGCTATAAGCCGCGATGTTAAAATTACAGTTTTAATACCCGAAAATACCGACTTTAAACTAGCTAACAACATCAACAAATATTATGCTGGTATGGTTACTACGTTTGGTGTAAATGTGCTTTACACCCCGGGAATGAACCATGCCAAAGCAGTACTTATTGATAACAACAAAGGGCTTGTAGGCTCTGCCAATATTGATGAACTATCATTTAACATTAATAATGAAATAGGGATTTTTTTTAATGACCCTACCTTTGTAGCCCAACTGAAAAAAGTAGTAGACACCTGGGAAAAGACCGGAAAACCTTACGACAAAAATATAAACCGCCTGAAATGGTACCAGGCTTTGCTGGTTCCATTTATACGCCTTTTCCAGCCAATCCTCTAATCCAGCAATCCCCAAAATTATTATTGCTCAAGAATCCTTAACTAACAACCAAACCTGTCAACAAAAACTTTTCACTACCCACTAATCACACGCCACTCACCACTATATTTGCAGGTATATGCTGAGCAGGCTACAGATAACAAATTACGCACTTATAGAGAACGCCGAGATTGATTTTGGCAGCGGTTTTAACACCATTACGGGTGAGACCGGTGCAGGTAAGTCGATATTGATGGGGGCGCTGGCGCTTATTACTGGTGCACGTGCCGACAGCTCGTCGGTGGGGACCAACGGTGCCAAGTGTGTAGTAGAGGGTACGTTCAATGTTAAGGATTATTCGCTAAAGGGTTTCTTCAAAGTGCATGATTTGGATTATGCCAATGAAACCATTGTAAGGCGCGAGATTAACGCTGAAGGCAAGAGCCGTGCATTTATCAACGATACGCCCGTAAACCTATCGGTACTTAAAGAACTGGGCGAGCAACTGGTGGATATACACAGCCAGCACCAAACGCTTAGCCTTGCCGATAAAAACTACCAACTGGCGGTGGTTGATGCCATTGCCAATACCAAGGCGCTGCTTGATGAGTACAAGCAGGAATTTTCGGCCTACAAAAAGCTAAAAACACTG
>JAIXUZ010000033.1 GCA_027483285.1 Bacteroidota bacterium | reverse complement strand
GAGGACAGTGGGGAATAGATTGCTTCGTTCCTCGCAATGACGTAAAGGCAAGGTGATTCACGAGATCCTGAATCAAGTTCAGGATGACAGCGCGAGTGGCAATCAACCTAATCCTATTAATCTGCGGTTTAGACAATATGGTTATCTTTGCCCTATGAGTTTGTTTGATGAGTTTACCCCCGCCGACTACGGCAAGTGGCGCACCGAAGCCGAGCGCGAGCTGAAAGGAAAGAGTTTTGAAGAATACCTTGTGTGGAACAACGAGGGCATAAGCATTGATGCCTACTACTCGGCCGAGAGCCTTAAAGACCTGCCCCTGCCCGTACTAAACAACCGCGAAAACAACTACTGGGATATTATTGCCGAAGTGCCCATTGAAGATGATATTGCCAAAGCCAACAAGCACGCGCTGGAGGCCTTGCAAGGGGGTGCATCGGGCATCCGCTTTACGGGTAACTACCTTAGCGACCAGCACGAGATGCAGGCGCTTTTAGAGGGCATACAGATTGAAATTATTGCGCTTCAGTTTGACTGTGGCGAGGCTAACCCGCTTATCCACTTTATGCTTAAAGAGGAAGTGGAAAACCGCGGCCTTACCATGGAGCAAATGAATGTGGTTATTGGCCTTGACCCGCTTGGCGACTATACCGCCCGTGGCTACGCCGACTACCCCGAGAACGAAAACTACAAGGTGGCTGCCGCTATGGTGGAGGCCGCCCAGAACGATAAAGGAAACCTAAAGCTGATTGCCATTAACGGCAGGCACTTTCATAACGCGGGTGCATCGGCTACCGAAGAACTGGCCTTTAGCCTTGCACAGGCAAACGAATACCTGGGCAAGCTTACTGATATCAAAGTAAGTGCAGAAGATGCGGCAAAACGCATGCAATTCAGCATGGCGGTGGGTAGCGGGTACTTTGTAGAGATAGCTAAAATCCGCGCACTAAAAATACTATGGGCCAACCTATGCAGCGGCTATGGTATAGATGTGCCCTGCAGCATTACCGCAGAAACCAGCAAGTGGAACAAGAGTATATACTCGGCACAAACCAATATGCTGCGCAGCACCACAGAGGTTATGGCAGCCATCATCGGCGGCGTTGATGCCTTTGTTGCCGAGCCTTTTGACAGTACATACAAACGTCCCGATAGTTTTAGTCGCCGCCAGGCGCGCAACACGCAACTGGTTGCCAAGTACGAGGCGTTTATGGATAAAATCGCCGATCCACTGGCGGGATCGTACTACGTGGAGCAGCTTACGCATAAGCTGGCAGAGGCGGCATGGAAACTTTTTCAGGAGGTGCAAAAACAAGATGGGTACTTAGCGTGTTTAAAGAGTGGTTTTATTCAGAAAAGCATTAACACCACCAACAAGCACCGCGACAAACTAATTAAAGACAAGAAGATTAGCTTTGTGGGCGTTAGCAACTACGTTGACAAGGACGAGAAGATGCTGAAGAAAATTAAGAAGGAAGTGAAGGAAGATAAATTTGCCCCCGAGCAGCACGTTAAGCCACTGGCTTTTTACCGCGGGCCGGGCATTATAGAGATTGAACTCTTTCAAAAAGAACGTGTAAAATAACATTAAGTATGAAGATATATACCAAAGGTGGAGATGAAGGGCAAACAGCATTGTTTGGCGGAGAGCGGGTGCCTAAGCACCACCTCAGGATAGAGAGCTACGGCACGGTTGATGAGCTAAACAGCTTTGTGGGCCTCATCCGCGACCAGGGCATGGACGAGCATACCTTTGATATGTTGATTGAGATACAAGACCGGTTGTTTACCCTTGGCTCTATGCTTGCCACCCCTGATGATAAAGGCGGTAAGATAAAAATCCCCAAGCTGGTTGCTACGGATGTTGAACTGCTGGAGAAAGAGATTGATATGATGACGGATATGCTTCCGCCATTACAATCGTTCGTGCTGCCGGGCGGCCACACCACAGTATCGTACTGCCACTTGGCGCGCACCGTTTGCCGCCGTGCCGAGCGATGGGTTACCAACCTTGCCGAAAACGATGTGGTAGACCCGCTGGTAATACAATACCTTAACCGCTTAAGCGATTACTTTTTTACCCTCAGCCGCAAGCTATCGCAAGACCTTGGCGCTAATGAGGTAGAGTGGAAACCCAGAATGTAGTAGTGTGTAGATTGCTTCGGCGCTTTACTTCTCGCAATGACGAACAGCATTCGCTAATTCGCTTATCGGCTAATTCGCTAATTAATATAATACCCTAAACCTTATCGTGTTATCGATTTTTTTCAAGTCTTGAATTATCGATTCATCGTATTCTTTGTCAATATCAATTACCAAATAACCAATAGCCCCTTTTGTTTTAAGGTATTGGCCCGTTATGTTGATTTTTTTGGCCCACAACAGGGTGTTAATCTGCGCTAACATACCCGGTTTGTTTTGGTGTATGTGGAGTAGCCTATGTGCCTTAGGTTGGGGAGGTAATACCAGATTAGGCAGGCTTCCGCAACCCTGGGTGTAGCCCTTGTTTATGTAGTCTATCAACTTTCCGGCCAGTGTTACCGGCGATGCAAACACCGCTATGCCGTGTTGCGCGCAGTAGTTGGTATCTATATGGCTGCGGTCTTTACCCGCCACGCCAATAGCCAGCACACGGGGAAGTTGTTGCAATGTTTCTTTAGGTAAGGCAAAGCCGTTAGGCACTATCAGCACCACAATTTTAGCCAGCTTACTTGCCGAGGGCATTTTGTTGTAGTGATGGTAGGTAAAACCCTCGGTAATAAAAGGCTCTTTTACCAGAGCACCCTCTACCAGCGATGCTATCTCTATCCTGTTTTTTGGGTACGATACCGATGCTTTAATGCCGTGCGAAAACAGTACCTCATCAAAGTTAGGTGCTACCTGGTCGGCGTTGTCTATCGCGCTGGCACGCTCTATATTCTCGGTAAAAGCAATAAAGCGGCTGGCGCCCCCCTGCTTCATAAGGAAGTCAGAGTAGCCATCGCCAATGGCAATAACCTCGCCCTTCAGTTTCAGGGCTTTCATCTGGGCAATTTTGCCGTTGTGCTTAGCCAGGTGGTTCTTTTTATCAAACCCTATAATGTTGCCCTTTTTATCGTACACAAACGT
>JAIXUZ010000434.1 GCA_027483285.1 Bacteroidota bacterium | reverse complement strand
TAATGGTTACTATTTGCCATAATATGAAACTGTCTGTAATCCCTTTGTCGGCTATTAACGGTAATAAATAGAACAATTGCGGTAACATTACCACAAAGTCCTTTAAAAATATAATACCTACTATTTTTAAAATGATAGAGAAGAGGCTGTGGGGTTTCATAAATGCTTGCTTTTGTATTGGCAAAGTATGATTTTTGTTTTATTAAACAACCGTTATGCCCAAATTAAGAGAAGATGCCCCAAAATTGATTGATGAGGCTTTTGCAAAGCTACCTCCTGATATCAAAGCTATATGCATAAAATTGCGGGTCTTGATACACACGGCTGTACCCGGAATTAAAGAAGACTGGAAATGGGGTCCTAATTTTAACTGTAACGGCATGGTATGTGGCATTTGGGGTTTTAAAGGCCATGCATCGTTGGTGTTTTATAACGGAGCAGCTATGAGTGATAAGCACAAGCTTTTTAACTACGGCGAAGAAAATGAAAAAAACCGCATGGTTAAGTTTACTGATATTAAGCAGGTAAAGGATAAACAAGTAATAGACTATTTAAAAGAGTCGGCGCGATTAAATGAGAAAGGTATAAAACCACCCAAACTGCCTATAAAGGTTATAGTTCTGCCTGATGATGTACAGGACGCTTTCGCATCTGTTCCTGCAGCTAAAGAGGTATTTGAAAGCTTTGCCTACAGCCACAAAAAAGAATACATAGACTATATTTCCGAAGCTAAACGCCTGGAAACCCGCAAAAGCAGGATTGAGAAAACCATAGCTATGCTTCTGGAAAAACGAAGCCTTTACGATAAATACAAGAAGTAATTAGTAACTAATTACCTCCCCCCTGTGCTGGCGCGTTTAAAGCCAACTCCGCCTTTGTCTTCTTTTATAGCAAACTCCTTAACATCATCAAGCGCAAGGGTTAAAAGCATTTCAGCCGTTCGCTCTGCCGAAGCGATAGCTGCCAAACGAAGGTGCTGGTTGCGCACCGCCTGGTTTACCATATTGCGTACCGTACGTCCGTTACCAAAAAACTTATCTCGGCTGTCGTACAATTCCTGCAGGTATTTTTTCAGATGGCTAATAGCCTCTTCATTAGGGGCAAGGTCTTCTTTTTTAAGTAAATCAAGTGCTATGCTATATAGTTCTTCTACTGAATAGTCTTTAAACTCATACACCTTATCAAACCTTGATTTCAAGCCCGGGTTCGATTCAAGGAAAATCTTCATATTATCAGTATAGCCTGCTACAATTACGGCAAATTTGCCGCGCAGGTCTTCCATCTTTTTAAGCAGGGTTTCTATGGCCTCGCTTCCAAAATCATTCCCTCCGCGCGATAGGGCATAGGCTTCATCAATAAACAATACCCCATTTTGGGCTTCGTCTATTTTTTGTTGGGTTTTAATCGCAGTTTGGCCTATAAAGGCTGCTACCAATCCCTCACGGTCGGTTTCTACTAAGTGCCCACGTTCCAGTAAGCCTAAGCCTTTGTATATTTTGGCGATAATACGTGCCACCGTTGTTTTACCAGTACCGGGGTTGCCCGTAAATACGGCGTGTAATGATATCCGGTTGGTAACATCTTTTCCCGTTTCGCGGTAAAAGCGTACCAAACGCACCAACTCGTCTATCTCTTTTTTCACTTCTTCCAAACCAGTCAGGTGGTGCAGTTCACCAAGGGCTTCAGCAAGTTGTGGCTCGTCAATTTTTATTTCAACCTGCGTTTTTTTAGTATCGTTAAATACCTTTTGCAGGTCTTCTACCGTAATCTGTTTCAGCTGCTCTTCGGTCAGCGCATCCAGGTTGCCATGTTGAATAAGGCGTAAGCCAAGGTCTAGCTTACTTTGGTCTATAACACCCACTACATAGCGGGCGTTGCCAAACTGGCGGTTGCGGTTACGGTATGCCTCGGTAAGCTTAAGTTCCATATATGCCTTGGCATCATCGGTAAGTGTTACCACGTTTTTATCAGCATACTGCATGGCAATAGCTAACAGCTCGGTAGGCGTATAATCAGGGAAAGCATAGTATTGGTTAAAGCGCGATTTTAAGCCGGGGTTGGAGTTTAAGAAAGTCTCCATCTCGGCAGGGTAACCGGCAACAATTATGGCAACATCGCCGGGGCCATCACTCATTTCCTTTATTAAAATCTCGATGGCCTCTTTGCCATAGTCTTTGGTATCGTTTTGGTCGCGCGACAGGGCATAGGCCTCATCTATAAACAAAATACCTCCACGGGCCTGTTCAATGGCTTCTTTAACCTTAGGGGCCGTTTGGCCAATAAACTCACCAATCAAATCAGAGCGGTCAACTTCGTAAACATGGCCTTTGCTCAACAACCCCATCGACTTGTATATCTTAGCAAGGTATTGCACCACAGTAGTTTTACCTGTGCCGGGGTTGCCGGTAAATACAGAGTGGAGGTTTATTTTTGATGAATCTTTAAAACCACGCTCGTTACGCAGCTTTATAAAGTTGAGGTAATTCACATAATCGTGAATTTTTTTCTTCATCTCATCAAGGCCTATCAACGCGTTAAACTCGGTTAACAGGTCTTCCAGTTTATGTTCTGTTTCGGCAGCCTGGGCAATTTCATGCTCATCCATTAAAAATGGGTTACCTGCCTTGTATATTTTAACGTCGCCTTCTTCATGCTCTTCATCTACATCAAAAGGTACTATGGCCATTAGCTGGTCCATAAACACCACCTCAACGGTATAGCTCTCGTCTACCCATGTTCCGGGTATATCGCTACCCCAACCAGTAGTGTAGCTAAATATTTGGCCTTCAGTATTATCGGGTACATTGTTGTTTATACTGGTTGATGCTTTAAGCTGGTGGGCATCATCATAAAAGTTAAAAAACAACTCGCAGTAATACGATTTTGACTGCTTATTCTGTATGTTGAACTCAATCCACACATACCTTGTATCCGACTTACTAAACTGGTTTAAATAAACCCTGTTATCTTTCTCTATACCCTCAAAATTCCCTTCGTATAACTTTATGTTGCTAACCTCAAAATAGGGGTTATAATCAGGCGATACGCCGCCACCATCTTCAATAAAAAACTTAGCATCGCCAATAGGTTCGCCATCAACATAGGCTTCCCAGATATAATCGCCACGGCGCCAGAAAGAGCCTTGGCTCTCCATGCCCCAGCCATCGCGGAAATAAACTATATTTTCTTCTTTTGATACTTTTTTAGATAAATCAAGGCTGCAAAGTTCGCGGCGTTTGTTACCGGGCTCTAGTTGAAAGCCTTTTACTGTAAGGCTTATGTTCCAGTCTTCTTCGTCAAACAGCTTGTTGTACAGCGATACTTCAAAGTACATATAGGTGGTTTCGGTGTTTTCAAATACCTGACGGTACTTTTTTCCACCATACGCCATCCACTCGTTAGAAGAGTAAACCTTTATCTCTTTAAACTTGAAGTTATTGCTTGTTTCGTCTTTTTTTCCCCAGCCAAATTTCATGCTGCAATATATATTGTATTATAACACAAAGATACTAATTCGGTTTAACCAGCTTTTGATTATCCACTACTATAAATATGAGCTAAAATTCCTTCATTTGCAAATAATACTCTTTTAGCATGGCCAGAATCAAGGTTGATTTACACGATATATATAATAATAGTAAGGCAATAGATAAAGCCCTGAACGACGCTTTTGAAAAGGCTATTGAATGCAAAATACGCGAGATTGAAATTATACCTGGTAAGGGTAGTGGGCAGCTACGCAAAAAGGTAGAACGCTTTTTACAATTGCCTCACATAAAACAATCGTACCACCGTATAGAGAATGATAGCAAGAACTTTGGAAGGTTGTTTGTGTACTTCAAATTTTAAATAAAAAAGCCCACAGTAGAACCGCGGGCTATGAAGAATTTCCTCCTAACTATTTTCCTTCCTGGGTAGCCCAGTATATGCCAAATATTATAATAAGTGCCAGCAATACTGCCAGTATAATTTTTATGGCGCTGTAGGGTTGTTGGCCTTGAACCTTGCCAGTTTGCCCGTTTACCAAAAAGTAATATTTCTTTTCTTTATATGGCACCACACTAATCCATATTGGCAACAAGGCATGCTTAAACTTAACGTTTGAGTAGTTACTCTGGTGGCGGGTAATACGTTGGTGGTCGCCGCCAATATCATTACAAATAGTACGTTCTATGGTAGGCCACATTTTTAGCTTGCCCGTTTCAAAACCGGCTTTAAGCTCAATATTATACATTTCAGCTGCAAAGCCCGCAATAAACTTATCGTTGTATGGCACTAAGCCGGCACTATCCCAAGGGTCTAAATCATTGGCAACATTTACGGGCAACGTACTCGATGCGGTAACCATCAAATCGTCAAATGTATTGTCTACCTCGCCACTGGCAGGCCACCAGTTGGTACGTGTAACGTTGCGTGTGCGGGTTACCGTTTTTCCATTTTCGGTAGTGGTATAGGTTTCGGTAGTTATATAGTCAACCCCACGTTGGCCCACGTATTGGGTGTGTACATCGGCATCAAAACTCCAATACGGTATGTACATCCCCTTAACCTTATCGTGGTTTTTGGTTAGTTTTAAAAAAGCATCGGGTGCAAACCATTGGTTTTTGGCATAGCTTTTAAATTTTTCTATAGCCTTTGTTTGGTCTACCACAAAAGGTATCAGCGATTTTGGCTTGATAATATTTGCAGCCTGTCCGCCGCCGGTTACAACTAGGGGCGCGGTACAAAATGGGCAGCTGCTGGCTGCGGTTTTACCATCGTATGTGGTTGATGCCCCGCACGAGTTACATTTTAAAACCTGAACTGTATATTTCTCGGCATCGTTTACATGCTCATAATCAAAGTAGTCAAGTTCCTCAATTTCTTTAAACTCCTCGTCAGCAACTTCAATTTCATTGGTAGTGCCGCAATACTGGCATACCAGGCTTTTGGTGCCAGGGGCAAAGGTTAAAGATGCCGCACAGTTTTTACACTTCAGTGTGTCGTTTACTTCAGCAGTTTTTTCGTCAAAATTCATCAGTCAGAATTATTAGATAGCCGGCGGCGGAGGTGGTGGAACGCTTGTAAACACATTGGCAAAATCAGCAACGGTAGATGCTTTAGCCCAGTCTGCCATGCCTGTTTTCCAAACCATGGTATCTTGTTTTACTTCGCCACTTTCTACAAGGGCGGGCAACTGTTCTGCACCAAAGGGGCCTTTACGCTCGCCGTTTACAGCATAGTAGTATTGTGCAACCGGAGGTGGCATAGTATTGCCGCCGCCATTGTTTTGTTGTGTGTTTAGCGAGTTTGACATAACGTTGCCAATAGCCATACCCGATGCTATACCGGCGCCAATGCCTGCTGCGCCACCCTCATTACCTGCAGCAATTTCAATGCTTTTAGCGGCTTTCATCTGGGCCAGCTTTTGCATATCTACCTTGTTAAGGCGAGAGTATTCAAATATCTCTTTCTTAAGCTCATCAGGCATAGAAACATTCTCTACCAAAAAGTTGGTAAGCTTAATGCCGTAACCTTCCAAATCGGGGTTGATACGCTCAAGGCCCAGTTTAGAAATTTCATCAAGGTTTGATGCAATGCGGTCTATCGTTATACCCGATTCGGCCAGCATATCGGTAAAACGGGTAACAACAATGCTACGCAGCTGCCCAAATACCCCTTCGGTAGTAAAGTTTGGGTTAGTACCTGCTACTTCTTTAAAAAATTTGCCCCCATCAATAACCTGAAAGCCAAATACACCAAAGGCGCGCAGCTCAATCATACCAAAGCGGTCATCGTTTAGGGTAATAGGGTTTAATGTGCCCCATTTTTGCCCAATAAACTGTTTGGTGCTAACGTAATATACATCAACCTTAAACGGGCTTTCAAAACCATACTTCCAGCCGCGCAGGGTAGACAGTATGGGCATATTTTGGGTGGTAAGGGTATGTGTGCCTGGCTTGTATATATCGGCCAGCTGACCTTCATTTAAAAACAATGCCTCCTGCGATTCGCGAACCACAAGCTTGGCATTCATTTTTATCTCGTTGTTGTAGCGCGGAAACTTATAGATTATTGTATCGTGTGTAGCATCTACCCACTCAATGATATCAATAAACTCGCCTCTTAATTTATCAAAAATTCCCATTGTTTTTTTTGTTTCTTTATAAGTAGTAATAGTGGCGATGAAATTACATAAAATATCGAAAATAAAAAGCCGCATTGAATAAACAATACGGCTTAATGAATATCTGTAAAACTCTTTAGCTATTTATTCCTTAACAAACCTGCCGGCAGCAGTTTTGCCGTCGGTGGTTAATACACGGTAGTAGTATAAGCCGCTTGCAAGGGTAGAAACATCAACTGTGTTTTCTACAGTTTTAATGTTGCCAACCTCATGCACCAGCGCACCGGTAGCGGTAAATAGTTGCATGCTGTAACTTTGTCCGGTTTTCAGCGCATTTAGTTTCAGTGTAATGTTTTGCGATGCCGGGTTAGGGAATAACTCAACCAGAATATTACCCTTGCTGCTTTCATTTACTCCAGAGGTATTATCTTTTACATTGTGAAATACGTTATTTGTAATTATGGGCTGATTAAGGTCGAAATAAATGTAGGCCTTATTGTTGATGCTATAATTAATAGGTAAGCCCCAGCGCTGCTTAACACTAAATGTAATAGCTCCCATACTTCCTGCTTCATCATCCTGCTCCGCGGGCAGGTTTATGTTCTTAAAAACAAAGGTTAATATTCCGGTGCCACTAAGTTCGGCAGTATAGTTATGGCTTGCTGCACCCAATACAATGGTTGCAGGGTCAAGGTTCGCATCAAGTGTGTCAACTATTACAACCCTGTCGGCAGGTGCTGTGCCTGTATTCTGAAAGCGGATTTTATATTCTATAACATCGGTAGCACTTATAAAATGCTGAGGACCTAATCCTATTGGAACGGCAGCTTTATCATTAGGGTCAACAGCATTGGTTATAATGTTGCAATCCATATCGGTATTCATACCGCCATAATTTTGGTAAAAAGAGTTAAATGAGGCTGTTGGTGAAAAGGTTGTACCACAGCTATTAGAGTAGCCCGACACCTGCTCACCAAAAGGATTATTATCGGTTTGGTTTGCCTGCATTACATAAATATCGCCATTGGCGGGGTAAGAGTATTGAATACTTTGAGCGGTAGCCAGTTGGAAATTGCCTGTTTGTGCAACATTAGTGCCATTATAAACAGTAAATACTGCCGGTGCTGACATGTTGCCTGCACCAATGTTTTGCAACGTAAAACTAACGGTATCGTTATTGCTGCAAATAGAAGTTATACGCACTTGCGAGCCATCCCAATCTGTATTATTGGCGCAGTTATAATCGGGTAAAGCATGCACTAATACGCAGGTTTCCAGCCCCACATAAGCGGTGTCGGTAACTTCGGTAACATGTATGTTTACATGGTCACCTACAATAAGGTCGGGTAGGCTAATGGTATAAACATTGCCATTTTGAACATATGGAACAGCATTGCCTGCAACAGTAAAACCGGTAGGAGCAAGGTAGTTGTCCATATAGGTAACTTCAAGTTGATTGTTGGTAGAAATGGCACTGCCCATATTACTAACTGTTATATAGCGTGTACTGGGGCAGCAGGGCCTTATTACAGTACTTATATTACTAACAACCAAAGCCGGGCATGGAATATTATCGTGAGCTATATACCCGAAGTTATAGCCCGTATATAAAGAGTCGGCATTGTTAACTTGTACAGTTAAATACGAAGGGGTATCAGGGCAATGTTGCTCCACTGCGGGTGTAAGCGGTTGGGTAAAAAGCTGGTAAGTGCCATTAAGCCCGTTAGGAATATCAATAAAGTATAAACCGTTAGCATTGCTCATACCGTAATACGGGCCGGGAAGCATATAAACAATCTGGCCGGGTAACGGAAGGTCGGTAGGGTTTATCTGGCAGTTGTTATCAAGGTCTAAATAAATACTGCCATAAATGTGCGAGCAAGCACCTAATGAAACGGTAGAAGGAGAAAAGTCTAATACATAACCACTTTGTGTGCTGGAAAAATTGCTGATGCATATATAGTATACTTCGCCGGAGTAAATGGGAATTAACATTTCATCTTGCGGGTTGCCGGCTCCATTTGGCCCCGTTGTTGCAGTTGGATGCGTTGACCCTGAGAAATTACATGATACCTCTAGTGTTGGAATATTAAAAATATCACTGCATTGTGCATTGGTAAGATTAAAAACCGCCCAGTCATAATCATTTGTAATGTCGTTAGGTATAATATTAAAACCGAGGTACCCATCATCTGTTACCATTATTTTATACCAAACAGCATTTAATTCGCCGGCACCCAGGCACGAAAAGGTATTATTAATCTCTCCCCCAATATTACCACTGCCTGAATATGAATTTGGCTGAAAATATGTGCTTTGGCAAACTGTAATGGCGCTTATACAGTCCTGCTCTGGCATTATATCTGTAACCTGGTTTCCTTCGTTACCGCCATTTTTAGCGGCAAGTATACTCATAAGGCGGTCGTGCTTGGCTGCTTCAATAGCTGCATTAGATGGTTGCTGCGCAAAAGCTGTAAAGCCGGTAAAAGCAAGTATGGTTAAAAATACAAGTCTTTTCATGGTGGTTGGTTTGTATAGCAAAAGTAGGCAATGGTTTTTATAAAACAAATAACACAATCAAGCAGTTATCGGTTACTGTTTAATGAATTTATCGGTTTTTATCCCTAAACGTTTATAGACTCTACAATACTATAAGCTGGCAGGCAAATCATTTATATCAATAGTTGTTTGGGGTTGGTTAATGGCCTTTAGAGCATTTAACAGGGTGTTTACCAGTATTTGGAAGGGTGTTTGCGCCGATAATAACCCGCATAGTATTAATGTGGTAAGGGTAAATAACGCTTTTAGTTGCATGGTAGGTAGCATATAATCAAAGATATACATTACCTTTACACCCTTCAAACGGGCAGCCTTCAAATTATTTTTCTTTTGTTTATTAAAAATTTGCCCACTCTAAAAAAAAGTTATAGCTTTGCAGCCCTTTTTAGGGATAGTGTTAATAAAACAGTTAATAAAGTGGATACCTTAAGTTATAAAACTGTATCGGCCAATAAAGCCACCGCCAACAAAAAGTGGGTTATTGTAGATGCCGAAAATCAAGTGGTTGGACGTTTAAGCGCCAAAGTAGCTAAAATACTACGTGGCAAATACAAACCGTCTTTTACCCCGCACGCTGATTGCGGCGACAACGTAATTATCATAAACGCTGAGAAAGTGGTGTTTACCGGTAATAAAATGAACGATAAGGTGTATACACGCCATACCGGTTACCCAGGTGGGCAGCGTTTTGCTACCCCAACCGAGGTAATGCGCAAGTACCCAGAGCGTATTTTAGAAAACGCTATTAAAGGTATGTTGCCTAAAAACCGTTTGGGCCGTGCTATTTTAGGCAACCTTTACGTTTATGTTGGTACTGAGCACAAACACGCAGGCCAGCAACCAGAATTAATAAATCTAGACAATTTAAAATAGTTCCCCTATGCAAGTTACAAACGCTTTAGGAAGAAGGAAAACAGCCGTAGCACGTGTTTTTGTTAAAGATGGCAATGGTAAAATCGTAGTTAACAAACGCGATTATAAAGAGTATTTCTCTACCGTTACATTGCACAATGCCGTTAACCAGGCTTTTGCCGTTTTAAACCTGAACGAAAAATACGACGTAACCGTTAATGTTAACGGTGGCGGTACTACCGGTCAAGCCCAGGCTATACGCCTTGGTATTGCCCGTGCACTATGCGAAATAAACGGTGAAAACCGCCCTGCCCTTAAAGCAGCTGGTTTATTAACCCGCGACCCACGTATGGTTGAACGTAAAAAATTCGGCCAAAAGAAAGCACGTCGTCGCTTCCAATTCAGCAAACGTTAATCATTTTTTATACAGAAAGCACAATATATGTCAAGAGTATCTTTCGACGAAATGCTTGATGCCGGTGTTCACTTCGGCCACCTTAAGCGCAAATGGAATCCTAATATGGCTCCGTACATCTTTACAGAAAAAGGTGGCATCCATATTATAGACCTAAATAAAACTGCCGCCAAACTGGATGAGGCTTGCAATGCCCTTAAATCTATAGCCCGTTCAGGCAAAAAGATTTTGTTTGTTGCTACCAAAAAGCAGGCTAAAGACATTGTTGCTGCCGAAGTTAAAGGCATCAATATGCCTTACGTAACAGAGCGTTGGCCAGGTGGTATGCTTACCAACTTTGCAACTATCCGCAAGGCTGTTAAGAAAATGAGCAGCATTGACAAAATGCTAACAGACGTTTCATTTACCAGCATATCTAAGCGTGAGCGCCTTCAAATTTCTCGCGAACGTGAGAAACTAGAGCGTAACCTTGGTTCCATTGCCGACTTGTCTCGCCTACCGGCCGCTTTGTTTATTGTTGACATTCACAAAGAGCACATTGCTGTTGCCGAGGCTAAACGCCTTAACATACCAACCTTTGCTATTGTTGATACCAACTCTAACCCTAACGATGTAGATTACGCTATACCGGCTAATGATGATGCCGCTAAGTCTATCGAATTGTTATTGAAACATGTAGTTGCTTCTATACAAGAAGGTTTGTCTGAGCGTAAGCACGATAAAGAACAATCTAACGAAGACGAAGGTTCATCAGAAAAGCAATACGAAGTGCGTATTGATGATGAAGATGACAAAGGTGCCCCTAAAGGTGCAGGCGCTGCTAAAAAAGTAGGCGTGCGTCGCGGTGCTAAAGCCAAAGTAAACTAATTACTTAGCATAACAATTACCACAAAAACCCATTTATAATGTCAGAAGTAATGATTACCGCAGCTGACGTAAACAAACTACGTCAGACAACAGGTGCCGGAATGATGGACTGCAAGAAAGCTCTTGTAGAAACCGGTGGAGATTTTGAGGCTGCTATCGATTTCCTTCGTAAAAAAGGACAGAAAGTAGCTGCTAACCGTGCCGACCGTGAATCAACTGAAGGTTTAGCTATTGCTAAAACTGCTAACGGCCACGCTGTATTATTAGTACTTAGCTGCGAAACTGACTTTGTTGCTATTAACGAAGCTTTTGGTGCATTTGCCAACCAATTGGTTGACCTTGCATTAGAAAACAATGCTGCCGATAAAGATGCTCTTTTAGCTCTTACTATTGATGGCCGCACTGTTGCCGACCATATTACTGAGCAAGTTGGTAAAATTGGCGAGAAAATTGAAATTGCTTTCTACGCTAACATAGCCGGCGAATTAGTTTATGGCTACAACCACCCGGGCAACCAAATTGCTACTATTGTAGCTTTTAACAAAGCGGTAGACCAGGAAGTAGGCAAAAACGTAGCGATGCAAATTGCTGCTATGGCTCCTGTAGCTATAGATAAAGAAGGTGTTACACAAGAAACACTTGACCGTGAGCTTGAAATTGCCCGCGAACAAGTACGTGCTGAAGGCAAACCAGAAGATATGGTTGAGAAAATTGCCCAAGGTAAGGTTAACAAATTCTACAAAGAAAGTACCCTTAACAACCAGGAGTATATTAAAGACGGCAAATTAAACGTTCTTCAATACCTACAATCGGTTGATAAAGACCTTAAGGTTACCGACTTTAAACGATACGCTATTAAGTAATTTATTGATTTTTAAAAAGAAGAGGCTATTAAGCCTCTTTTTTTTGCCCAAATTTCTCAAACTGCCTATTATTTGGCGGTTAGCCTTTGCATAGTTGGGGGCTGAACAAAAAAATATAACTTAGCACGACACACAGTACACATGAAATATAAACGTATACTCTTAAAACTTAGTGGAGAAGCCCTAATGGGCGACAAACAATTTGGTATTGATAACGATAGGCTTACCCAATACGCTACCGAGATTAAACAAGCGGTAGAAAAGGGTGTTGAAGTAGGTGTTGTTATTGGTGGAGGAAATATTTTTAGGGGTATGCAGGCCGAAGAAGGTGGCATGGACCGTGTGCAGGGCGACTATATGGGTATGCTGGCTACGGTTATCAATAGCATGGCCTTGCAATCGGCACTGGAGAAGATGGAGGTGAATACCCGCCTGCTATCAGCCATTAAAATGGAGCAGATATGCGAGCCGTTTATCCGCCGCCGTGCGGTGCGCCACTTAGAAAAAGGCCGCGTGGTAATATTTGGTGCCGGCACTGGTAACCCTTATTTTACTACCGATACAGCAGCATCGCTTCGTGCTATTGAAATTGAAGCCGATGTTATTTTGAAAGGTACCCGTGTAGATGGTATTTACACTGCCGACCCTGAGAAAGACCCAACTGCTACAAAATACGAAACCATTACTTTTAACGAGGTGTACGAAAAAGGCCTTAACGTAATGGATATGACTGCCTTTACCCTTTGTAAAGAAAACAACCTGCCTATTATTGTGTTCGACATGAATAAAGAAGGCAACCTGCAAAGCCTGGTTGATGGTGACAAAATTGGCACCTTGGTGGAGTTGTAATTGTTAGTAATAGATATTCAAAAATTAAGCCCTGTTGTAAAGACGGGGCTTTTTTAGTTGAAGCATTCCACTTTTTGTAATCTCGTTCTTCCTTATTTTTATTGCTGTTGAAGCGGTATCGTATTTCAGCTACCACAAATTGCAGGCAAAAAAACTTAGAGTAAGCCAGGCGGTAATCCAAATACATTATGAATTCTGCATTTTGAATTAGTCAACTATCTTTTTTTTCACTAAAATTGCAGCCTTATTTTACCAACTATGACAGATAAAGAAGTTATCGACTCGGCTAAGGCCCAAATGGAAAAGGCCATTGACCACTTAGAGGCTGAATTAGTAAAAATCCGTGCAGGTCGTGCTAACCCGGGCATGCTAGACTCTATATATGTAGACTACTACGGCAGCAGCACACCGCTTAGCCAAATAGCCAACATTAGCACACCCGATGCCCGCACACTGGCAATACAACCCTGGGAAAAGAATATGATTACGCCTATTGAAAAGGCTATATCTAACGCCAACCTTGGTTACAACCCAACTAACGATGGGGCTACTATACGCATAAACATACCTATGCTTACAGAAGAGCGCCGTAAAGGCCTAGTAAAGCAGGCTAAAGAAGAGGCTGAGCATGCCCGCGTAACCGTGCGTAACATTCGCCGCGATGCTAATGAGGCTATCAAAAAGCTTCAAAAAGATGGCTTACCTGAAGATCAGGCTAAAAGCAGCGAAACCAAAGTGCAAGGCATTACCGATGACAATATTGCCAAGGTAGAGAAGCACCTGGAGGCAAAAGAGAAAGAAATTATGACCGTTTAACGGATGAAAATTATACCGGGCGAAATGCCCACCTCAAAATTGCATGGCTATTTACAGGGTGCCGTTGGCCCCCGCCCTATAGCTTTTGCCAGTACATTAGATGAACAAGGGCGGCCAAATTTGTCGCCCTTTAGTTTTTTTAACCTGTTTAGCAGCAACCCTGCTACGCTCATCTTTTCGCCCAACCGCAGGGTGCGCGATAATACCACTAAGCATTCGCTGGAGAACGCCCGTAAAACAGGCGAGGTGGTTATCAATGTAGTAAACTACAACATTGTTCAGCAGGCATCATTAAGCAGTGTAGAGTATCCCGCAGGGGTAAATGAGTTTACCAAGGCAGGCCTAACGCAGTTAGCGTCTGAAATGGTTAAGCCATTCAGGGTAAAAGAGTCACCCGTGCAGTTTGAGTGTAAGGTGAAGGATATTATTGAACTGGGGCACGAAGGTGGTGCTGGCAACCTTATAATATGCGAGATATTGGTGATGCATATTGACGATAGCATATTAAATGCTAATGGCGTTATAGATCCACGCAAAATAGATTTAGTAGCCCGTATGGGTGGCGACTGGTATACCCGCGCTGCCGAAGGGCTTTTTGAGGTTGCAAAACCTATTACTACCATTGGCATAGGGGTTGATTCTATCCCTGAAGCTATACGCTTAAGCCCTGTGCTTACAGGCAATAACTTAGGCCAGTTGGGCAATGTAGAAAAACTGCCTACTGATAAAGAAGTAGAAGACTATAAGCAGCACGCTATTCTTGAGCTGTACGACGATTACAAAAACCGCCCGGGCGAATTAAAGCAACACCTGCACAGCATGGCAAAAAACCTGTTGGATGATAATAAGGTAGAAGAAGCCTGGAAGTTGTTAATGGCATCGTTGTAGTTGAGTGCTTTTTTATTTAAGTCATTCAGAATAAATAGCTTATACGGTTTGGCAAACAAGTTGCATATAGTAGTGTAAAACCAATTGTTATGAAAACTCCGATACGTTTCTCAGCACTGTTAATTGCCTTGTTGTTGCTTGCAGAGGCATGTACTACCTCTAAAACC
>JAIXUZ010000116.1 GCA_027483285.1 Bacteroidota bacterium | reverse complement strand
GCCTTTTGGTGGGTATCCAAATCAACAGGAAAGCCATCAATATAAGCGGCTTCAACGTTGTTGCCAATCATGTCTAGCGCATCGCCGGTAGATATAAACAGCGTAGCATCTTTGCCTGCTTCCAGGCTACCAACGGTTTTGTCAATACCCAATATTTTAGCGGCATTTAAGGTGATAGACGATAATGCATCTTCTTTAGATAACCCATACGCAGCAGCAGTACCGGCCTGGAAAGGCAGGTTACGGCTACCCATAACTTCCATGTCGCCCTCATAACCCAGGCAAAACAACACTCCCTTTTCTTTTAAGCGCAGTGGCAGGCTATACATCTGGTCAATATCATTCTCTGGCATATCGGGCAGCGAGTGTAGGCGGGTAACAATAACCCCTACGTTATGCAGTTTTAAAAAGTCGCCTACCTTATCGGCCTGGCGCCCCCCTGAAATTACAATGCGTTTAATACCGGCTTCTTCGGCAAACAAAACCCCTTCGGTTATCTGGTTGGCACGGTCGGCACGAATGTATAAGGTTTGAGTGCCTTTAAACAAGCCCTTCACCGCTTCGTAGCGCAGGTTAATAGGCTCGGCTTTATCAAGTTCTGCATAGGCTTTGGCTTCCTTAAAAAAGTCGCGGATGGCATTTACATCTTTGTTCTTATTATCGTTTTTTACCAAGGGTTGCTCATCGTCGTACCAGGCACCGTAGCTGTAGCTAGAGCGCGGCCAGTTAACAAAAATACCTTCGTCAGAACTATATTGCGCATCTTCCCAGTTCCAACCGTCCATCCGCATTACCGATGATGAACCTGAAAGCAAACCACCAACAGGGGCAACCTGCGTAAACAATATCCCATTGGCACGTATGGTAGGTATAACCTTACTATCTGTATTGTACGATACCAACGCACGCACGTTTGGGTTAAACACCCCCACCTCGGCAAAGTCGATAGTGGCACGAACCGCATCAATCTCTACCAGACCGGTGCGGTTATCAGGACAAATAATACCCGGGTAAACATGCTTGTTGGCTATGTAAATAATAGTGTCAAAAGCCGAATTGTCAATACGGATGGTAGTGGCATCGGCCACAAAATCAATTTTACCATTCTTAACAGCTATAGCCGAGTTTTGAATAACCGTGCCGTTGCCAATATGGGCAATACCGTTTAAAAACAGGATAGACTTTGCTTTGGGCATTATTTGGGCGCTTAAAGCCATGGTGCCTAAGCAGGCCATAATTATCGCTATTACGCGGGGCGTTGTTGCTTTCATATCAATACAGGCAAAAGTAAGGTAAACTATCAATATTTAATATACTTTTTACTAACGGCTTTAGGCTATTGTGTACTACTTTTACCGTATGAAAATATTCATAACCGGGGCTACAGGTTTGGTGGGTTCGCATTTAGCCTACTATCTGCTTAAAAAAGGCTACGCTCTCAGGGCGTTACGCCGCAGTGCTTCCAGCCTTAAAACCACCCAAGCTGTATTTGCCTGTTATGATAATGGAACAACACTTTTCAACCAGATTGAATGGGTGGAGGGCGACACTACCGACTATTATTCTATTGAAGAAAACTTAGAGGGTGTTGATATGGTGTACCATGTAGCGGCGTTAATAAGCTACTGGCCCCGCGAGTTTGCCCAAATGGAGAAAATAAACGTAGAAGGCACCGCCAATATAGTCAATGCCTGTTTGTACAAAGGGATTAAAAAACTGGCGTTTGTAAGCTCTGCGGCAGCCCTGGGGCACGATGTGCACACCCGTGTGTACGACGAGAAAACCCCTTGGAAACAATCAACCTTTGTTACCCACTACGGTATAAGTAAATACAATGCCGAGCGCGAAGTTTGGCGTGGGGTAGAGGAGGGGCTGGATGCCATTATTGTAAATCCCGTTGTGGTGCTTGGCCCCGGCGACTGGACCAAAGGCAGCTCGGAGATTATCACCTCTATCGATAAAGGGCTTAAATTCTACAGCAACCGTATTACCGGTTTTGTTGATGCCCGCGATGTAGCCCAAGCCACTATCCAATTAATGGAAAGCGGTATTAAAAACGAGCGTTTTGTTTTATGTGCAGAAAATGTGGTTTGGAGAGATATCTTCGCCCAAATAGCTGAAGCCTTGGGTAAAAAAGCCCCCTCTATCAAAGCCCCCGAAGGACCATTGGTAAATGTGGTAATACTGTTAGAGAAAATCAAATCAGCCCTAACAGGTAAGCGCCCTTTCCTTACTGCTGATTCTGTTAAAAACGCCCAGGTAGACCAGGAATTCTCTTCAGCAAAAGTTAAAAAAGCTTTAAGGTATGAGTTTATTCCTGTGGCAGATAGTATTAAGCATGCGGTAAATGCATATTTGAAGAAGTAAATTTGGAGTATTGGCTCCCCTCCTGCGAAGGAGGGGAATGAATTACTGATTTTTTTAATCAGTAAGAAAGGGGAGGTGTATTATTAAAGATTACCGCAATTTTTTGAAAAAATTACTCATCAACAAACCACACTCTTCCCCTAAAATGCCACCAATAACCTCTGTTTTGGGGTGTAGCAGTTTGCTGCTTATTAAAGAGTAGCCACGCTTTTCGTCTTTAGCACCGTAAACAATGCGGGTAATCTGGCTCCAATATAATGCCCCGGCACACATGGGGCATGGTTCAAGAGTTACATACAAGGTACAATCGCGCAGGTATTTGCCGCCCAAAAATTCGGTACCTGATGTTATGGCCTGCATTTCGGCATGTGCTGTAGGGTCGTTAAGACGCTCCGTAAGGTTATACCCGCGGGCAATAATGCGCCCATCGGCAACAATAACGGCACCCACAGGCACTTCATCATCATCATAAGCTCTTTGGGCTTCTTTCAACGCCATGCGCATAAAATGTTCGTGGTTGGGGGCATCTAACATAGGGCAAATATAGCAATAGGCAGCTAGTAGTCGGTAGTCTGTATGTTACATGGCTAGCTAAATTTTTTATAATTAGCATTTTAAAACATTCAGTCAACAACAACAGTTGTACTAATTATAAATTTATACATACTGAATGAAAAGAAAATTCTTTGTTACGGTTTTGTAGCCCAGATAGAAACGTATGAATAGTAACTCCCTGTACTATTTGTAAACTACAGCAAACCCCGCTTTTAAGCGGGGTTTATTGTTTTAATTAACATGGATAATCGGCGGCGGTACGGGCATGTCCCAGTTATGTATAATTTTGTTGCCACTAAAAACTTCGAG
>JAIXUZ010000107.1 GCA_027483285.1 Bacteroidota bacterium | reverse complement strand
GGGCCGGGGTTGTACAATACTGTACCACTTACTTTTTCAGGAAGGAATTCCTGTTCTACAAAGTTATTTTCGTAGGTATGGGCATACTTGTAATTATCGCCATAGCCCATGTTTTTCATCATTTTGGTAGGTGCATTGCGCAGGTGCAAAGGCACAGGCAAATCGCCCGTACGGCGCACCAAATCCAAAGCCATCCCTATAGCCTCGTAGCTCGCATTACTCTTAGGCGATGAGGCTAGGTATGTAGCACATTGCGACAGTATTATCCGCCCTTCGGGAAAGCCTATTTTATTCACCGCGTCAAAGCAGGTAGTAGCCATAACAAGGGCGGTAGGGTTGGCGTTGCCAATATCTTCTGATGCTAAAATAACCATGCGGCGGGCAATAAACATAGGGTCTTCGCCACCCTCTATCATGCGCGCCAGCCAGTACACAGCGCCGTTAGGGTCGCTGCCGCGCATAGACTTTATAAAGGCCGATATAATGTCATAATGCTGTTCTCCGCTCTTGTCATACATCGCCATATTTTGCTGTATGGCTTCCAGCACAAGTTCGTTGGTAATAACAACAGGGCCGCCGCTGGTTACAGAGTTTACCACAAGCTCTAAAGCATTTAGCAGCTTGCGCGCATCCCCACCCGAAATACGGAGCAACGCTTCGGTTTCTTTCACCTCAATGTTGCGTTCTTTCAACAGCTCATCTTCGGTTGTGGCACTATGTATCAGCCCTACCAGTTCTTCTTCTGATAAGGGCTTCAACGTATACACCGTACACCTTGATAAAAGCGCCGATATTACCTCAAACGATGGGTTTTCGGTAGTTGCGCCAATCAAGGTAATAGTACCTTTTTCAACTGCTCCCAATAACGAATCTTGTTGCGATTTACTAAAGCGGTGAATCTCATCAATAAACAGGATAGCCCCTTCTTCTGCCCCTGCTTTTTCTATCACTTCGCGGATGTCTTTCACCCCCGAATTTATGGCGCTCAGTTGAAAATACGGCTTGTTTAATGTCTTGGCAATAATGTAGGCCAGGGTGGTTTTTCCCACTCCCGGTGGGCCCCACAATATAAGCGAGGGGCACTGCCCGCTCTCTATCATACGGCGCAAAGCGGCGTTAGGGCCAATCAAATGTTGCTGGCCTAAATATTCATCAAATGTATGGGGGCGGAGCCTTTCGGCTAATGGCGCGGGCATATCAAATCCTTTCAATACAAAGATACAATTTTAAGGGGATTATTCCCTCCCCTTTAAGGGGGAGGGTTAGGGAGGGGGGGATGGGTGAGGGAAAGAGGGAAGAACCTTCGTATATTTGCCGCTTGAAAGATAAACTGCACCGTAATTTAGTAGTAGCCGTTGTTGAGGCACTGACTGAAATTTTTGTTGAAAACCGCTATGCCGATAAGGTCATAGAGCGCACCCTGGCTGCCGACCCACGTCGTGGCTCGCGCGACCGTGCCTTTATTGCCGATACCGTTTACAGCATCGTCCGCTGGTGGCGCTTAACGGGCTTTTATGCCAATGTAGAGGGTAAAAGCGATGTAGATTCTATCTGGCGCAGGGTTAGTATATGGTTTCAGGCTTCCGGTTATAAACTACCCGATTGGTTGCAGGAATATGAAGTTACCGAGGCTATCCTTGAAAAACGCATACAAATGGCTGCTGAAAAAAGGGCCATACACCATAGCATCCCCGATTGGTTAGAAGAGTTTGGCAGCCAATTTTTTAGCGATGAAAAATGGAACACCGAGATGGAAAGCCTTAACGAGCGTGCCGAACTGGTTATACGCGTTAACACGCTTAAAATTACCCGTCCAAAGTTAAAAGCGTTACTGGAAACACACGATATTGAATGCCTTACCAGTGCCGATTTTCCTGACGCTATGTTGCTTGAACGTAAAGGCAACCTCTTTGCCATGCAGGAATTTAAAGATGGATTGTTTGAGGTGCAGGATGCAGGCTCGCAAACCATTGCCCCTTTCCTACGCGTAGAGCCGGGTATGCGGGTTATTGATGCTTGTGCCGGCGCGGGTGGAAAAACGTTGCATCTCGCCTCATTAATGCAGGGTAAGGGCCGTATTGTGTCAATGGACATTGAAGACTTTAAGCTGAATGAATTAAAACGCCGTGCACGTCGCAATTGTATTCCTAATATTGAAACTCGTTTAATTGAGGGCGCTAAAACCATTAAGCGTTTGGCCGAGAGCGCCGACAGGTTGTTGCTCGATGTGCCTTGCTCGGGCTTAGGTGTTATCCGCCGCAACCCCGATGCTAAATGGAAACTTAACCCTGAGTTTATTGAAAGGGTAAAGGAAACGCAGGCCGAAATTTTAAACACCTACCCCTTAATGCTTAAGCCTGGTGGATTGATGGTGTATGCTACCTGTAGCATCCTTCCGGTGGAGAATGAAAACCAGGTGCAGAAGTTTTTAGCCGCCAACCCTAACTTTGAACTGATAGAAGAAAAGCACGTATGGCCGTCTGAAGGGTTTGATGGCTTCTATATGGCTTTAATAAAGAAGAATTAATGCTGATACTAATTCCCGCCACACCGGCCGATAACCAAACCATCCACGACATTGCAAAGCGCGTATGGAGCAAGCATTATGTTCCTGTAATTATTACACAGGAACAAATGGATTACATGATGGAGTGGATGTATTCTGATGCTAGTTTAACAAAGCAAATGACCGACGGCGACCGCTTTTTCATGTTGAATTACAAAGGCGATACCATTGGCTATATCTCTGTTTCTGACAACAATGGCGACCTGTTCCTGAATAAATTTTATATCGATACAGAGTACCAACGCCTGAATATTGGCAGCGAAGCATTAAATGCAGTCTTGGCCGAATTTTCAACTGCTAAAACCATTCGCCTGCAGGTAAACCGCAAAAATTTTAAAGCGGTTAACTTCTACTTTAAAAACGGCTTTACTATAGAGCGCGCAGAAGACTTCGACATCGGCAATAACTACCTGATGGAGGATTATGTTATGCTGAAGATTTTAGCGAAATAAAAGGTCCACCTCATTGAGGGGGTGGATGGCGCTTCAGCGCCAGACGGGGGAGGTAACTGACTACTGACTACTGACTACTGGTTCTCCCTAACACCTTATTCGCTACATCAGGAAAATTGGTAATGATACCATCTACACCCAGGTTAATGGCCTTACGCATTTTATCTTCGGTATTTAACGTAAAAGGGTAAACGGTTTTATGCTCTTTATGCATACGTTTAATCCATGCCTTAGTAATAAACAAATGGTGTGGATTTACCGATGTTACATAAGGTAGTGGAGTAAAATTACCCGCCACTGCTTTGCGCGTAACATGCATAGGCAATAGGCTTGTTGGCGCAAATACCAGTTGCTGACATGCTAAATCAGGGGCCAGTGAATGCATCTCGTCCAGGTAGCTTGTTTCAAACGATTGTATCACCACCCAGCTTTCAGCTTTGTTGCTTCTAACACATTCAACAACCTTTTTAACCAGGTCTTTATAAAGCCCGTCTTTAGGCCATTTTAGTTCTATCAGCACCTTGGTTTTTCCTCCCGATAGTTTAAGCACTTCATCCAGCGTGGGGACTTTCTCCCCTTTAAACTCAGGCTTAAATTCGCTGCCTGCATCCAGGGTTTTAATGTAGGAATAGGTTAGGTCCTCAATATCACCTTCGCCGCTGGT
>JAIXUZ010000222.1 GCA_027483285.1 Bacteroidota bacterium | reverse complement strand
CTCGCCATTATCAGGGTTTCCTTCGGCTTTGAATATGGCACCTGAAAATATCCAGGGGTGGCGGCG
Organism: Bacteroidota bacterium; assembly: GCA_027483285.1. GTDB lineage: Bacteria > Bacteroidota > Bacteroidia > CAMBQF01 > CAMBQF01 > CAMBQF01. Next base: position 5,526 of record JAIXUZ010000222.1, on the reverse strand, counting down.
TTTAAGGGCTTCCTCTTTGCCGTGTTTTAAAATAACTTTTTTTATGCTCATTATTGCGCAAAGGTAGGCTTTTTTACGTGAGGAGAGGTGAGAGAGGAGAGAGCTGAATCAAAGAATGAACAGATAAAGAGATAAAGAATTAAGGAAGCTTATGTAGCTATGGAAGGGTTTTAACTTGCTAATAATTGTTTTATTTAAGAAATATTTGTAAATGGTTGTGGTGGGTTTAAGGGTAAGGTGTGTTTATTGGGGGGCGGGCTAAGGTATATTGGCTTATTACCTCCTCTTTACACTAGGTGCGGCACAGCTGATGCTTGACAGGCAAACAGGGCCAGGGCAAATATCAGCAAGAGGGCTTTCATAGCAAATAAGTTACCAAATGAATAACAGGGTTTTGCTTGGTTTAGTATGTTAAGATTTCCGACACTATCGTTTTTTCATTCCGACAAGACATATAAAATGTCATTTCCCACACAATCAATTAATTACATCAAAAAAATCAAAATATATGCAGGGTGCACTATGTTAAGCCAATCTTTCGCTATATTTGTCAAATTACAAAGTATTTTTTATTCAAACTGTTTACTAATAAAGAAATGAAAAGAACAATTTTACTCGCTTTAGGTGCATTAACTTTTGCAAGTGCCGGCGCTCAACAAGCTATCCCAACCGGAAAGCCTGTTAAAGTTCCTGCAAAAATTGCAAACAAGGCTTATACTATTAGCCACAACAATTTTGTGCAAACCGAAATGTATGCTTTGCCTGCAAAAAGCGGCAACCCTACTGTAGGTGCAAACCAGGTATCATCTTTTGACGAGGTGGTAATTGGCAAATCGGTATACGATTTACAAACAAACTCATCTGTACAAAATCGCGTAGTTAACCATGGCGGTGGCCAGGTAAGCGCCGTTTGGACATTTGGTAAAGTTGATGCCAGCTTCCCCGAGCGCGGAACAGGTTACAACTACCGCAACGGTACCTCTTGGATACAAACCGGATACGATGATATTGATAACATTGTGCGTGTAGAAAACATCCGTACAGGTTTTCCATCGCTTAGCCGCGTAGCTGGAAAAGGTGATGTTGTTGTTGCCCACGACCTTGATGGTTCAGCGCAACTAGCCCAAAACAATAACGTAGGCGACCTTAACACATGGACCAACGCAGCTACCCCAATGGATAGCACGTTTTGGAACCGTATGATAGTTGGTGGCCCGGATGGCAAAACTATCCACGTTATTGCTTTAACAACCCCAACAACAGGTACGCCTGCTGGTGTTCCTTACCAAGGTATTGATGGTGCTTTGGTTTACTCACGTTCTACCAACGGTGGTTCTACCTGGGATAAACAAAAAGTTCTTCTTCCTGGTATCGACGCTACCTTGTTTAAACGTTTTGGCGGCGATGCTTATGCTATTGATGCTAAAGGCAATACTGTTGCTTTTGTAGTAGGTGGCTTTAACAACGATATGTTCTTAATGAAATCGACCGACAACGGCGACAACTGGACTAAGACCCGTATTATGGATTTCCCGATTGACGCTTATGACGATAACTTAACAGACATTAACAACGACGGTCTTGTTGACACCGTTGAAACTAACGATGGCGCATTGGCTATTGTTATTGACAATAGCGACTTAGTACACGTGTTTACAGGCGCTATGCGAATGTTGAATGACGATACTACTGACGGCACTTACTCTTATTTTCCAGGTACTGCAGGTTTGCTTTATTGGAATGAGAACTTAGGCCCTGACAATATTGCTACTGCCCTTGATGGTGTGCCTGACCGTAATGGCAATGGCACCCTTGATATTGGTGCTGATATTCCTGTTTACCAGGTTGGTTTAATCTCTCACCCAAGTGCAGGTATTGATGCAAGCGGCCGCATTTATGTAACTTTTGATTGTATTGCCGACAATACATTATTGGATACACGTAGCTACCGCCACATTTTTGCTATGACTACCGCTGATAACGGCGCTACATTTACTGACCCTGTAGAGATTACCTTCTTTGACGAGTTTACCGAGTATGTTTTTGGTGCCATTGGTAAAAACGTTGACGATAAAGTGCATTTAGTTTACCAACGTGATGGTGAGCCTGGTATTGCTGTTTCTCCGGCTGATGCCAACCCACACATTTACGCTGAAAACGATATCGTTTACCTTGATATTGCTTCTGACTTCTATGTTACTTCTGTAACAGAGAACATCAATATCAACAACGTAACTGTTTATCCTAACCCTGCTTCTGAGTTTGCTCAGTTAACCTTTACTTTAGCAGATGCTGCTAACATAAGCGCATCGTTAGTAAACGTAATGGGCCAAAAAGTAGCCGCTATCAACGGTGGCAACTTTGCCCCTGGTACACACACTGTAAACTTAGACATTAACGGCCTTGCTGCCGGTGTTTACTTTGTTAACCTTAATACCGGTAACGGTATGGTTACTGAAAAATTAATCGTACGTTAAGCACTAAAGGGCATTGCCCAATAAAAAATCCCCGCTGCGGTAACGTAGCGGGGATTTTTGTTTTGTAGCGTTTTCTACTTTATTCGTATAAACAAAAGCCGTTCTGAAATAGAATAATTTTTCTTAGCTATTACCAAGGACTGGTTGTCAAGCTTTTCTATCTCCCAGTTTACGGGTTTGACCTCTTTAGGATTAGCAAAGGGGTCGCTGCTTTTTGTTAGTTTACAGGTTATGGTATTGCCCTTTACCTTATAGCTTAGTACTTCTAAGGTATCAGTAGGAATGTCAACCTCCTCTGTTGTAGTGTTATCAAATACAATGGCTTCTCCTTTACTAAAATTCCAGCATATAACATTTACCCTTTCTTTGGTATAGTCAGTTATAAGGCCATTGGTCTCGGCTTTTTGCAGCCTCCATAAGCCTTCTATATTCTGCGCATCGCTACATGCAGAAAACAGGAATGGCAGGGCAAGTATTAAAAGTTTTTTCATGCTTAGTTTTTAGCTCTTATCCTTGTATATGTATACCTGTACCAATTAGGGTCCCCATCTCTAGTTGCACCATTATATTGATGTGGGTATTGATACAAAATCATCGTATCAGCATCCAGCTTTTCAATTTTATATCGTACAGAAATCCATTCATTGATATAAATGCGCCCGGGCTTTCTCATCAGGTTATAGCCTTTAGTGCATAGGGTATCACCCTTAAAATGATAACTTGATGCATTTAAAGTATCCAATGGCTCTGTAGCACCGGTTGGAATTTTGCTAAATACAAGTTCATCAGTGCCTGTATAATAATTGACAATTGCCAATTCGCTTTTTTGACTTAACAAGCCCCGGTAACTATCGTTAGTTACTGTTTGCACATGCTGCCAATAGCCTTTTATAGCCGAAGCATAATCAGTTGTTTGCGCTGAAGCAGCAAAACCAGAAAGAAGGAGGTATAGAAATAAATAACGCATAGTTACCCTTCAACTACAACACCCATGCTGCAGAACTTGTCTATGCGCTTTTCTATGCGTTTATCAGGGTCTAGGGTAGATAGTTTGGTAAGCAACTTCTTAATCTCAGTCTTAACTGTCTTAAACATCTCGTCAGTGTTGTTATGGGCGCCGCCTAATGGCTCAGGAATAATACCGTCAATCAGTTTGTTTTTAAACATATCATCAGGAGTAAGCTTAAGGGCTGTGGCGGCCTGCTCTTTAAAATCCCAACTGCGCCAAAGGATAGACGAACATGACTCTGGCGAAATAACCGAGTACCACGTATTTTCCAGCATCAGCACCTTATCGCCCATGGCTATCCCCAAAGCACCACCCGATGCACCCTCGCCAATAATAATGCATATTACAGGTACTTTAAGCTGCACCATTTCGAACAAGTTGCGGGCAATAGCTTCGCCCTGGCCACGCTCTTCAGCTTCTAAGCCGGGGTAAGCGCCGGGGGTATCAATAAAGGTAACCACCGGCTTGTTAAACTTCTCTGCCATCTTCATTAGGCGCAAGGCCTTGCGGTAACCTTCGGGGTTAGGCATACCAAAGTTCCGGTACTGGCGCATTTTGGTATTATTACCTTTTTGTTGGCCAATAAACATAACGGTGCGGCCATCTATACTGCCCCAACCGCCAATCATGGCTTTGTCGTCGCCCACGGTTCGGTCGCCATGCAGCTCCATAAAGGTGCCATCGCTTATCGCCTCAATATAAGCCAAGGTATAAGGCCTATCGGGGTGACGCGACACCTGCACCCTTTGCCAAGGCGTAAGGTTGCCGTATATATTAGCGCGTGTGGTTTCTATTTTCTTTTCAATATCGGCCAGTGTTTTTGTAATGTCAACCTTGCTCTTTTCGCCCAGTTTTTTGGCGGCTTCCAGCTGCTCGTACAATTCGGCTATGGGTTTCTCAAAATCTAAATAATTCATAATTCAATCTTACTAAATAGTAGTCAAAATTAGCCTTTTATTTTTTAATCCAAATACAGTAGCAAATCTCTGATTTACTAACACCGCCTGTCATTAATATTTTTTTCATAAATGTTAGTTATTCTCTCTTAAGTAATGAACTTAAATCAGCTAGTTAATTTTAATTTATTAAAAGAAGACCACCTTTCTAGCAATAGTAAAATATACTATTTGCCAGACTGCTTTGGTTCTGCTTATACGCTTCCCAAACAATCATTTTTAGATACCATTCAGGGCCACGAGGTAGCCAACAGGTGCTATGTGGTTATAGTTACCTCCTCTATCGATAGCCACGACAAGCTAAAATCGGCAAACTACCCACAGGTAATTGGCATTTTTGAAAAAAATATGAACCCAGAAACCTGTCTGGAGATAAAACGCCTGAGCAGCTTAAGCGTTTTCTTCGAGGCTAATTAATCAGTCTTCAAAAAATAGTTCAACCCACAGTAGGGGTATTTATTTCCTCAGGTGTCTTATAACCAAATAGCCTTAAAGGTATATCTTTGTGCCGTTATTACTAAACGTTGAACACTAACGGTATACAAGACTGGCAAGCTATACGCGGCGGCGATGAAAGGGCTTTTGAGCAAATGTTCAAAGGACACTACCAAAGCCTGTGCAGTTTTGCCAACTCCTTTTTGGACGATATGGATGAAGCCGAAGAAATAGTGCAACAGGTATTTTACTCATTATGGACCAAGCGCGAAAGCATTGAGGTGAACTCAACGCTAAAGTCGTATTTGTTTAAGGCCGTACACAATAGCAGCCTTAATAAAATTAAGCAGGGCAAAGTTAGGCAGCTATATGCCGACGATTATAAAAGCCACGCCAACGTTACCACCCACAGCACTACTGATGTTTTGCAGGGTAAAGAGCTGGAGGCTATTATTAACAATGCCATTGCCGAACTGCCCGAACAGTGCGGCGTGGTGTTTAAAATGAGCCGCTTTGGCAACCTAAAGTATGCCGAGATTGCCGATGAGCTTAACATATCGGTAAAAACGGTAGAAAACCACATGGGCAAGGCTTTGCGGTTGATGAGGGATAAGTTGAAAGACTACCTGCATATTTTAATTTGGTTTTT
>JAIXUZ010000271.1 GCA_027483285.1 Bacteroidota bacterium | reverse complement strand
GCGGTGCTGCTTAAGCGGCCTGTGGCAGCCACCGTTTGGTTGAACGATGTATGCAGCCTTCCTGTCTTTGCATTTATCAGTAGGGGTAGGGCATCCACGTAAGTCGACTTTAGCTTTTGCACCATCCTATAGTCCATAATTTTTTGCACTATAGGGTGCTTGTGCACAAGCTTCGATAAGATTTCCTCGCCTGTGGCAAACTGTTTAGTGGCGGTCTTTTTAGCCTTATCATCAATAGCTAGTTTGATGAAAAGTATATCGCCTAATTGCTTTGGTGAATTTAGGTTAAAACGCTCACCGGCCAGTTCGTAAATATCGTTCTCAAACGTTTCAATATCTTTTTGCAGGCGGATAGAAAATTCAGCCATCGCTTCTTTATCAAGCTTAATGCCTTCGCGTTCCATACCTGCAAGCACAGGCACCAGCGGCATCTCTATCTCGTCGAACAACTTACGGGTAGATGTTTCCGTGAGCATAGGCTCAAACTTGTTGCGCAGTTGTAAGGTAATATCCGCATCTTCAGCCGCGTATTCCTTAATTTTTTCTATCTCCACATCGCGCATAGTGCCTTGCCCTTTGCCCTTTTTGCCTATCAGTTCCTCAATCTTAACCGGGGCGTAGTTTAGGTAGGTTTGTGCAAGCAAATCCATGCCGTGGCGCATATCGGGCTGAATAAGGTAGTGGGCTACCATAGTATCAAACAACGGGCCTTGCACGGTTATGCCATAGTTTGCCAGCACCGATAAATCGTACTTAATATTCTGGCCTGTTTTTTCAATGGTTTCACTTTCCAATACGCCCCTGAATTCTTCTAAAACAGCCTTAGCTTCTGCTTCGTCGGCAGGTACGGGAACGTAGTAGCCTTCGCCTTCTTTTATAGAGAATGATAAGCCTACAATCTCGGCGCTCAACTCATCAAGTGCTGTGGTTTCACTATCAAAGCAAAACGATGGTACAGCGCTCAGTTTAGCTACCAGTTCGGCACGCTTTTCGGGCGTGTCGGCCAGTATGTAGTTATGCTCGGTATCGTGTATATTACGGTAAGGGCTAACGGCTGCGGCTTCTTCTGTAGCCTCGCCGCCACCACCAAACAAATCCATCTGGTTAGTGTCTTTTGGCTTAGGGGCTTTTGGGGTAGGGGCAGCAACAGGCAAGGTTTCGCCAAGTACCTTTAGCATCAACGTTCGGAACTCCAATTCACCAAACACCTCGCGCACCAAATCTTCTTTGGGTTTGCTCATTATAAGCTTGTCTTCTTCCAACTCCACGGGTGCATCAATCCATATAGTTGCCAGGCGTTTAGAGAGGATTGCTTTTTCGCCATGCTCCCTAACGCGTTCCTGTAGTTTGCCCTTTAGCTTATCAGTATTTTCCAGCAGCTTTTCAATGCTGCCAAATTGCTTAATCAGTTCTTTAGCGGTTTTTTCGCCCACGCCCGGTATGCCGGGGATGTTATCGGCGCTATCGCCCCACAGCCCAAGTATATCGCGCACCTGGTCGGGGTTTTGCACCTCAAACTTGGCGCATACTTCTTTCACACCCAATATCTCGGCCCCATTACCCAGGCGGGCGGGTTTGTATATCAAAATATTCTCATCAACCAGCTGCCCAAAGTCTTTGTCGGGCGTCATCATATAGGTAACAAAGCCATGCTTTTCGGCCTTTTTGGCCAGGGTGCCAATTACATCGTCTGCCTCGTACCCGTCAGACATTATTACAGGGATATCAAACGCCTCTATAATGCGGATAATGTAGGGAATAGACAGGGCCAAATCTTCGGGCATCTCCTCGCGGTGGGCTTTGTATTCGGTATACTCCTCGTGGCGGGCTGTTTGGGCAGGCGTGTCAAAAACCACGGCAATATGCGTAGGTTTTTCTTTGTTAAGCACCTCTAGCAGCGTGTTGGTAAAACCAAACATAGCCGATGTGTTAAGGCCCTTAGAGTTGTAGCGGTGGTTATTGGCAAATGCAAAATAAGCGCGGTAAATAAGCGCGTAAGCATCAAGCAAAAACAGTTTTTTATCGTGGTGGGGAGTCATGTCAGTATCCTATAATAGGAGCGAAAATAACCAATAACTAAAAACGAAAAGCTAAAAGTTAACAACATCGGCTGTATTCATACAGTATGTAGTTGGATAACTCGTTTTCGCGTGCCACTTTTGTGGCATCCCGACATCCATCGTCTGGAGATTTTTATATCTTTTCTTTAGAGAAGCACTACGACCGTTTGCGTCTGGGAGGAGGGGTGAAACAAACTACTTTTCAATCTCTTTCAAAAACACATCCGTAGCCTCGTCCAGCATATCGTACACCCGCTGAAACTGCATTTCGCCACCATAGTATGGGTCGGGTACCGATACGTTTTCATTGCCATCAACCAGGTTCATAATCATGCGTACTCGGCTACGCTCTTCATCGTCGCGCGCCAGTTGCAGTATGTTTTCGTAGTTCGAGCTGTCCATGGCAAAAATGTAATCAAATGCCTGGAAATCGCTGTGGTGAAATGGCCTTGCCCTTAAGTCTGATATATCAATACCCCGTTCTTTCAGGTTTTGTATCGCGCGGCGGTCGGGTGCTTCGCCCTCATGCCAGTGCGATGTTCCCGCCGAGTCGGTCTCTATAAGTAATCCCTGTGTTTGTGCCTTGTGGCGCAAAATACCCTCGGCCATGGGGCTGCGGCAAATGTTGCCTAAACAAACCATTAATACGCGTGTTTTTTGCTGTGCCATATAGCAAAGATAATTGATTATATTTGTTGATATTCTATTAGTATGATTCGCTCTCATTTTTACAAGCTTACCCTTTTACTTCTCTCTACACTAGCCATTCATTCAACCACTGCACAGGTTTTTATAAACGAGGGCAGCAACCGCAACTTCTCTACCATTGCCGATGAGGATGG
>JAIXUZ010000153.1 GCA_027483285.1 Bacteroidota bacterium | reverse complement strand
TCAATAATCAAAAAGCGTTCATCCTCTGTAGTACCTGCACCAAAATAGCGCAGCGGGTTTTCTTTGTCTTCAAATACCAGCTTATCGGCTTCCTGCTTATCGCCAATTTTATGAAAGTACACTTTTTGGTACTCATTCTTTTTAGAAAGCTCTTGTCCGGCTACCGGCTTATCATATCGGCTATAGTAAAAACCATCACCTTTCCATGCCGTACCCGAGAATTTTACCCACTCCAGTTTATCGTCAAGGTCTTTACCCGTGGCAACATCTTTAACAAAAATCTCCTGCCAATCGCTACCGGCCTTAGAAACCGTATAACCAATATATTTCTTATCTTTTGATGTACCTGCAAGGCCAACAGATGTTGTACCCTCTTTAGACATTGCATTAGGGTCTAAAAACACTTCAGGTGCCCCGTCTAACCCTTTTTGGCGGTAATACACAGCCTGGTTTTGTAGGCCATCGTTTTTGCTAAACACATAATACTCACCAATTTTTGATGGGGTACTAAAGCGCTCATAGTTATAAAGTTCGGTAAGGCGGTTTTTAATTTTGCCGCGGTAAGGAATCTTGTCTAAATAATCAAAAGTCACCTTATTTTCAGCAGTAACCCAGTCTTTGGTTTCGGGGGCGTTATCATCCTCCAGCCAACGGTACGGGTCTTCAACCTTGGTACCAAAATAGTCATCAACCTGATCAACCTTTTTGGTTGCCGGATACGATAGTTGCGCCTGTACTAAGCCGGAAATAGCCATAGCAGGAATAAGTAATAATGTAAATTTCATTTTACAATTGTTAGATGGTTCTATATTTAAACCCCAACTATATAAGGGCTGTTATTCCACTCTCCGCTTGGAGAGAAGTTAGACGCCTATTTTTTAGGGTCTAACTTTAAGTACTTAAATTCAGAGTAAGTGCCTTTGTCTGCCTTGGGCAACTTAAACGCGTACTTATAAGTAGCATACAGGGGGTTATTAATTACAAGGTTGTAATCTTTATCAGCTTCAAGAGTTAAAAAGAAATCACCGTTTTCATCGCTTTCTATAGAGTTTACAACAGCTCCCGTTGCATCGGTAACATCAATTTTGGTAGATATGCTCGATGCGCTGTTGCTGTCTATAACCTTACCTTTTAAAATAGACAATGCAGGGCCGGTATAGGCAGGGGTATTATCTACCACCTGTTTTCCATAATTACTCATATCTATCTCGTAAATATCAAGATCGCCTTGGCCGCCATCTTTTACAGCGCTGTAGTAGGCTTTGTTTCCATCAGTGCTAAGCACAAAGTGGCGCTCATCGCCAATGGTGTTAATAGGGTAACCCAAGTTGATGGCTTTGGTCCATTTGCCATTTTCGTAGGTGCTTTTAAAAATATCATAGCCGCCCATATTATTCTCGTGCCCGCGCGATGAGAAGTACAATGTCTTACCGTCTGGGTGGATGTAAACGCTTACCTCATCTTCAACAGTATTAACCATTGGGCCTAAATTTTCAGGCTTACCAAACTCATTTTTGCCAATTTTAGGTGCGCGCCATATATCACCATTGCCAAGGGCGCCGTTTGGTTTTTCGCTAACAAAATAAAACCACTTACCATCGGCACTCACACAGCCAGATGTTTCAAACCACGATGTGTTTACGTCTTTCTCCAATTCTTTTGGGCTGCCCCATTTGCCACTGCTGCCTTTTTTAGAAAAGAATATCTGGCCAGAGCCTTTGCTTACCATATTGCGGTAAATGTAAATGATAGACCCATCGGGTGATATGCTGGTATTAGCATCGTGGCCCTTAGAGTTTATAGAGCTTTCCATATGTACGGCATCCTTCCAGGTATTGGTAAGGCTGTCCATCTCGGCCATGTAAATATCTTCGTAAAACAGGTTATTGTTGATGTCCACCTTTCCACCTTCGGTATCAGAGCGGCGAGAGGTAAATATCAACGTGCGGCCATCGGCTGTAATAGATGGGTTCGATTCAATAACATCGGTATTGATTTTTGGGCCTAAGTTTTTAAACGTTACGTTTTGTGGCTGGGCTATTTGGTCGCGCGCAAACCTGCATTGATTTAGCAACGTTTCGCCTTCTGTACCTTTCACCTTGGTAGGGTCAAGCATAGCCACGTGCTCTTTTGCCATTTTTTCGGCACCATCAAGGTTTCCGTTTTTTTGGAATGCCTGGCCCAGGCGCAACGTAAGTTCCTTATCAACCTTAGGGTCTATCTTATAGGCGTTCTCTAAATACTCAACGGCATCTCCAATCCTGCCCAAATCAAGGTAGCAACGACCCATCAAAAAAAGAAGCTCAGCATCTTTCTCGTTGGCTTTATCGTCTTTATAAACCTCTTTGTATACCCTCAAAGCGCCTTCGGCATCGCCGTTTGAATACAGGCTGGCTGCTTTAAGCATCTTCAGCTTGTCTTTACCAAAGGTGGCGGCGTTAACGGTTGTAAGGGTAAATAAAAACGAGAAAAGTGTAAATAGTATGGCTTTCTTCATAGTTCTTTATAGAATGTGCAATATACGAAAGCTAAACAGAAAGGTTTTTACTGTGGAAAAGTTATTTTTAGGTTGTAGGAGATTAGCGGATAGGTTATGGGGGATAGTATTAAAAAAAAGCGGCCCTAAAGCCGCTTGTAATATTAAATAGAAATATCCTCCCTCCCCCTCGCAGGCTCGGGTACTCCCTCCAAGAGGGAGATATTTTTATTCAGATAATACCGAACGAGAAATTACAATACGCTGCACTTCTGATGTACCCTCATAAATCTGGGTAATCTTAGCATCGCGCATTAAACGCTCTACATGGTATTCTTTTACAAAACCGTAACCGCCGTGTATCTGTACCGCCTCAACAGTAGTTTTCATAGCTGTTTCTGATGC
>JAIXUZ010000282.1 GCA_027483285.1 Bacteroidota bacterium | reverse complement strand
GGGTATAAATTTCAAAATCAGCTTTATCAGCAGGGGCAATATCAGCCGCTGCTTTACCTTTAAATTTGCCGTCAAATTTGTTAATCAAACGTACAAACTCATAAGTGTCCTGGTCTACGTTTTTGCCGTCTTTGCCGCCAATAAAGTTCCAGCCGTGTACATCATCAATGTAGCCGTTTTTATCGTCGTCAATACCGTTTCCGGCAATCTCGCCCGGGTTGGTCCACATCACGTCTTTTAAATCCGGGTGTTCAGAGTCTACACCAGAGTCTATAACCGCTACTACTACTTTTACCGATGTTTTGTCGGCTAGTAGTTCTTTGTAAGCGCGTTCAACGCTCATACCCGGAACCTTATCCTGTTCGGGGTCTAGGTTAAACCAGTTGTCCGGGGCTTTGTCTTCAACCACTGTGGCTACAGGGGCTTTAACTGAGTTTTGCGCGTTAAGCACAAAACTGGCCGATGCTAAAAACATAGCGGCCGTAATTACATATTTACGCATAGTTTTAATGTTGTTCGAATTTTTAGAATTGCCAAATATAATAAATCTTTGTTTGCTTACAGAATATGGAATTTTACCAATAATGAACTGTCCACACTGTCCGTTATCGAACAGGCTTACATTGCTAATTGACAATTAACCATTGACAATTACCTAGTCTTCGTATATCCCGTTTTTAAGGGCATAGACCACCAACCCGGCAGAGTTCCGCACCCCTATCTTTTCTAGATATATTATTATGTTCAATTAACTACTTCACCCGTCAGTTCGGCAATGGCTTTAGATACGCTTTCCATTAACCACATGGGGGTAGATGTGGCACCGCATATCCCCACAGAGTTTGCGCCATCAAACCATTCAGGTTGCAATTCTTCAGGGCCTTGGGCAAAATAGGTTTTGGGGTTTACCTCTTGGCATACATCGTGCAGAACCTTGCCATTGGCACTTTTTCTGCCTGCTACAAACACAACCACGTCGTGCTTTTCTGCAAAACGCCTAAGCTGTGGTTCTCGGTTAGATACCTGGCGGCAAAGTGTATCATTTGTTTCTAGCTGTACAGAGAAGTTTTCAGTATTGCCTTGCAGCCTGCGGCGTATTTCGTTGGTTATCTCTTCAAAGCCTTTGGTGCTTTGGGTGGTTTGAGAGAAGAAATGGATTGGCTTTGTATAATCTATTTTATCAAGGTCTTGCAAACCGGTCACTAAAATAGCCTTACCCTCTGCCTGGCCAATAAGGCCTTTAACTTCGGCATGGTTTTCTTTGCCATAAATAACCAGTTGGCCGCCATCATCTTCACTATCTAAAAAGCCTTCGCGCACGCGGTGTTGCAACTTAAGCACAACAGGGCACGATGCATCTATCAGGTCTATATTATTTTCAATAGCCGTTTTATAGGTTTCAGGTGGCTCACCGTGGGCACGTATCAAAACACGGGTGTTTTTAAGCGCCTTAAGGTCGTCGTGATCTATTATTTTTAGCCCCTTAGCCTGCAAGCGTTCTACCTCCATATTGTTATGCACAATATCGCCAAGGCAATACAATTCGCCATGTTCGGCAAGCTGCTCCTCAGCCATTTGTATGGCATAAACCACTCCAAAACAAAAACCCGATTGCGAATCTATTTCTATTTGCATAGCTTTTATAACGAATAAAGACTGAAAGTGTTTTAGCTATTTTTTGTATAGCTCAAGGTAAACAGGTAAATGGTCGCTGTATCCATCCAGGTATTTTGTACCTGCATAGGTCCGTTTGGTCCACATGCCCCCTCCGCGGGTATCAGGCTCTAGTAAAAAGTCAAACTCGGCCACATGTGCCGCGTCAACTTTGGTGTAAATACCTTTTGCGGCCAAAAAGCCCGACGATACAATGAGTTGGTCCAATGTTCCCCATTCTCCCTTGTACTTGTGTGTCCCCTTGCCTTCTTTAGCAAAACGGTCGGCGAGGTTGTAAATATTGTTTGGTGTGATGGCTACATCGCTGTTTAGTGCGCCAAGCGCTTTAGTTACACTCTCATCTGTTGGATGGTCGTTTAAATCGCCCATAATAACAATCTGGGCATCTTTATTAGCCTTAAACAGGCTGTCTACAGTATGCCTCACAACACTGCCGGCAGCAGCGCGGCGGTGGCGGGTTTTTTCTTCACCCTCGCTGCGCGATGGCCAATGGTTTACAAATACATGTATAGTTTCTCCTCCTAAGGTACCTGACACATATAATACATCGCGGGTTTTATCGGTAGGTTCTGTAAGAAAAACCACAGGCAGCGCTCTTTTTGTTTTTACACTAAAAAGGTCGGTACGGTATAAAAGGGCTACATCTATACCTCTTTCATCTGGCGACTCAAAATGCACAAAGCCATATTTTTTACCAGCTAATGTTGGACTATTTACCAAATCTGCTAGTACGGCATCATTTTCTACCTCGCTAAAACCTACAATAACCGGAAAGTTTGCTTTTTCAATAACCTGGCCTATATGGGCAATTTTGGTTTTATACTTAGGCGTATTCCAGTCGCTTTTGGTGCCCGGTAAAAACTCTGCATCATCTTTCAAAGGGTCATCTATAGTATCAAACAGGTTTTCTACATTATAAAATAAAATGCTGTTCCATGTAGAATT
>JAIXUZ010000212.1 GCA_027483285.1 Bacteroidota bacterium | reverse complement strand
TTGATGGTAGCAAACTAGCTGCTGGTATGTACATTTACACAATGTCTAACGGTAAAGAAACCGTTACCAAAAAAATGACTATCAACTAATCATTAGTAAGATATTCTTTTAAAAAAGCCCTTGCAGCAATGCAGGGGCTTTTTTTATTGAACCTATTCCATTTTCAGCCAATCCAATAGCTTATGATAGTCATAATTATACATTGTGTCTTCATATGCAGCGCGGCCCCATAATTCAAACTTTGATACCGCCCATACTCTCTTATCGTAATAGCCTATTATAGCACCATCTGCGGCTTTTGCATTGGGGAATAAAAGAAGAGTATCAGATGGCAGCGTTGAATCAAATCCTAATACTCCATGATAAGGCAATTCTTTGCTTCCTTTTTCGGCCTTATAAAACACAGTATATTTTTTATTGGTAGTAGTGATAGCTGATGCTGCCGAATGTTTATAGGTTTCAATTGTACCAAGCTTTGAATTGACATTTGTAGGATTGGTTTCTATATCTACATCATTGATATATCCTGTACACACAATACTCTCCGAAAACTGTATGCCAAAATGTTTTGCAATACTGTTTATAGGCAGTTCTGCATGCTTATACCCCAATGCATTCAGCACATTTATCCCTCCTTCATCATTCAGCATTTTAAAATAATTGCTGTTCTCATCGCCTACTATAATAGCCTTTTTTATTTTATTGAAAATGCTGTCGGGCCAATTAAGTTCTTTCACTGGCCGCATAAAAATTACAATATCATTGGGTTTTATTTTATTGGGGTCTACAGTAGCCGAATTAACAAACCTGCCCCCATACTCCGGAAACTCATATTGAAACATTTCAAATGATTCAAACGAAACCAAAGTGTCTTTCTGTCCTTTTATTACAGGCTGTATCAGGTCTGATAAAAATTGCAGGTTGTCACCATAATTTATGCCATGCCCGGGTGTCATATTCCAAAGCATTTCATAATCGCCCAGTACTGTTAACCTACCTTTACCAACATTTACCGATGCACAAACAATAGCCGTGTCTACAGTTGCTATAATATCAACTCCTGCTTTGCATTGCAATGATGCCGGTAAATAAAACCGCAGGTTGTTAAGTTTATATTTAGTTGATTTGCCTTTAGGCCATGCGCATTCAAAATCGCTACCACTACATTTTTTTATTGCGTTATTATTGATTTTAATACCATAAGGCTGACAAATCTTATTCAGATTATCGGCATTAAAATAATAATTATCATGCTCGGCAACCAGTATTAAGTGTCCGCCCTTTTCTAAATAATTTTTAAATGATTCAGGAGTTGCTTTAGGAAAGGACCTATGTATAGGAGTAGTAACAACCAGGCTGAAATGGCTAAAATCGTCTCTGTCAAACAATCCATAGTAATCAGGGTTAAGTTCAGATAAACCTGTACTATACCCTTTGCTTTTTAGGTTATCTACCAGGGTTGATATTCCAGATGGGCCGGCATCATATAAGTAAACAGGTTGAGATAAAGTACGGTCAAACAAAACCAATTGCGCATTGATGTTTATTGAAACAAGAACCAACGCCGCCGCTAACCACCTCATAGCTATTGCTTGCAGTTACAATCGGGCGAGAAGAAGATAAGCGTCTTTTCTGGCAGCGACTCTTTTATCTGGTCGCGCTGGGCGCCGTTTAGCACTATAGAGCGGAAGTCTATCTCCTTCAACTTATCCAGTCTTTCAAATGTATACGGTATGCCGGTAAGCTCATTTTCCCAAAGGCTTAAATATTCCAGCTTTGCCAGGGCCGACATTTCTACCGGAAGCCTTTCCAGCGCGTTTTGCCCCAATTCAAGGTATGTTAGCTCTTTAAGGTTACCAATTGCAGGCGATATTTTTACCAGCTCGTTGCGCGATACATTTAGGTATTGCAGCTTGGTAAGCAATCCAATGCTATCAGGTAGCTCAGTCAGGTTGTTGCCGCGCAAATCAAGCTCTACCAGATTTTTAAACTTATAAATCTCTTTAGGGATTGTTTTGTAGCCTTTGCGCCTGAGCACCAACCGCTGCACCTTGTCGGGCTCTTTCAGGGCTTCTTCCAGGTTTCGGTATTCATCATATTCTGCCGGGCTGTTGTAGGGCGAAAAAACCTGCGCCTGTGCCTGCAGCATTGCCGCAAACACAATAACCAACATAAGTATGGCGCGTAATCCTTTCATCCTATTTTAATGCCGCCAGGGCGTTAATTTTGTCCTGGGCCAGTTGCTCTTTCAACGCATCAAGGCCGTTAAACTTTTGTTCGTTGCGCAGGCGGGCTTCAAATTCAATTTTAAGCTGCTGCCCATACAGGTCGCGTTCAAAATCAAAAATGTTAACCTCGGTAGTGCGTTTTTTACCGTCTACCGTGGGCCTGTAGCCAATGTTAAGCATACCGCCAAACCGCTCGTTGCCTACCAACACATGCACGGCGTATACGCCGTCGGCGGGAATAAGTTTGTGTTTGTCGCCAATTTCAATATTAGCCGTTGGGTATCCAATGGTGCGCCCCAGTTTATTCCCTTCAACAACCGTGCCTTGTAAACTATACGCATGCCCAAGGTACTGCTTGGCGGTTTCTACCTCGCCGTTCAAAAGGGCCTCGCGTATTTTGGTAGAGCTTACGTTTACATGGTCAATATCTTGGGCGGGTATTTCTTCTACTTCAAAGTGGAATTGTGGCGCCAGTTCGCGCAGCTGCTCTATGCTACCCTCGCGGTTGCGCCCAAAGTGGTGGTCGTAGCCTATTACAAGGCTTTTCACCCCAATTTTATCTACCAGTATATCCCTTACAAACTCTAGCGATGTTAGGCGGGCAAACTCTTTAGAAAAAGGGATAACCACCAAATGGTCTATACCGTATTTGTGCAGCAGGTCTGTTTTTTCGTCCTGGGTTGATAGTAACTGCAAATCGTTATCATCAGGAAAAAGCACCATGCGTGGGTGGGGGTATAGCGTTATCAGCACCGTTTCTCCGCCATGTTGGGTGGCTACCTCTTTTAGGCGGGCAATTATTTTTTGGTGGCCAATGTGCACACCATCAAACGTGCCGATGGTTACCACCGCATTGGTTACGTTTATTGGGTTCTCTATGCCGTTATGAAT